>NZ_JBSGXP010000038.1:0-57179 GCF_053610105.1 Kitasatospora sp. NPDC054939
GGGCCGCCCCGCCGCCGTTCGTGCGACTACATGTTGATCATGTGGCCGGCGAGGCCGTGGATGGCCTCCTTGACGGCCTCGCCCAGCGTCGGGTGGGCGTGCACGTTGCGGGCGACCTCGTGGACGGTGAGGTCCCACTGCTGGGCGAGGGTGAGCTCGGGCAGCAGCTCGGTGACCTCGGGGCCGATCAGATGGGCGCCCAGCAGCTCGCCGTGGGTGTTGTCGCTGATCACCTTCACGAAGCCGATCGGGTGGCCGAGGCCGTGCGCCTTGCCGTTCGCGGTGAACGGGAACTTGGCGACCTTGACGTCGTAGCCCAGGTCGCGGGCCTGCGCCTCGGTGTAGCCGAAGCTGGCGATCTGCGGCTGGCAGTAGGTGGCGCGCGGGATCATCGCGAAGTCGAGCTCCATGGTCTCGGCGCCGGCGATGGTCTCGGCGGCGATGACGGCCATGGACTCGGCGGCGTGCGCCAGCATCAGCTTGGCGGTGACGTCGCCGATGGCGTAGATGTGCTCGACGTTGGTGCGGCCCCGGCCGTCGACGGCGATCGCGCCCCGGTCGGTGAGCTTGACCCCGGTGTTCTCCAGGCCGTAGCCGTTGACCCGCGGGGCGAAGCCGATCGCCTGGAGCACCCTGTCGGCCTCCAGCACCTTCTGCTGGCCGTCCTTGGCGGTGACGGTGACCTTGACCTTGGCGGCCGGGTCCTTGTCGTCGATCGAGTCGACCCGGGTCGAGGTGAGCACCTCGATGCCGAGCTTGCGGTACTGCTTGGCGAGCTCGGTGGAGACCTCGGCGTCCTCCAGCGGCACCATGCGGTCCAGGAACTCGACGATGGTGACCTTGACGCCGTAGTTGTGCAGCACGTACGCGAACTCGACGCCGATGGCGCCGGCGCCCGCGATGATGATGCTCTCCGGCAGTTCCTCGGTGAGGATCTGCTCCTCGTAGGTGACCACGCGGTCGCTGAGGCTGGTGCCCGGGAGCAGGCGGGTGCTGGCCCCGGCCGCGATGATGCAGTGGTCGAAGGTGATGAGCTCGAAGCCGCCGGCGGTGAGGGCGACCTGCAGGGTGCGGTCGTCCACGAAGGTGCCGCGGCCGTCGTACTCGGTGATGCCGTTCTTCTTCATCAGGTAGTGGACGCCCTTGACCCGGCCGTCCGCGACCGAGCGGCTGCGGCGGAACGCCTCGCCGAAGTCGAAGGTGACGGTGCCCTCGACCTTGATGCCGAAGGTCTTGGCCTCCTTGGTGAAGATGTGCGCGAGCTCGGCGTTGCGCAGTAGGGCCTTGGAGGGGATGCAGCCGACGTTCAGGCAGACGCCGCCCCAGTACTTGGCCTCGACGACGGCGGTGCGCAGGCCCAGCTGGGCGGCGCGGACGGCCGCGGTGTAGCCGCCGGGGCCGGCCCCGAGGACGACGACGTCGTAGTGCGTGCTGCTCATGGTGCTTGACTCCTCCGAGGGCTGCCGTGCGTCGGGTGACACGATCCAGACGTGATCTTCTGCCATGGTGGCATCCGGCGCAACGCCGGTCCTGCCCGGCCCCCGTCCGGCCACCGACGCCCGGCGCCCCGGGGGCAGTCCCCCGGGGCGCCGTTCGCATGCGTTCGACGGGTCGGATCAGCTCTCGACCTCGTGGGCGTGGTCCTCCTGCAGACCGCCGCTGCTGCCGGTGCCGCCGCTGGTGTCCTCGGGCGCGACGGGCGCGTACAGCGAGGAGAGGTCCCAGGCGTAGGTGCCGACGGCGTTGGCGATGACGTCGATGTTGACGTCGAAGGCGTCCAAATCGAGGTTGGACAGGTTGTCGCAGGCCTTGTGGTAGCACTTGTCGAACGCCACCCCGGCGGTGCCGCCGTAGCGGGCGGCCTGGGCGGCGGTCTTGATGCCCTCGGCGCCGGTGGCGGTACCGCCGGACGGGATGCCGACCTCGATGAACGGGCCGTAGTCGGAGCGGCCGGTGAAGTCTGCGCCCTCGTGCGGCTTGCCCCGGCGGTCGAGGTAGGCGTTGATGCTGCGCTCCAGTTGGGCCGAGCCGGCCGGCCCCGCACCGGCGCCGGTGTGGTCGGAGTCGTCGCCGTCGTAGACGAACTGCGCGTAGTTCGGCGAGGCGATCATGTCGAAGTTGAGGTAGAGCTTGATCCGCTTCTTCTCCGCCTCGGAGAGCTGCGCGACGTAGTGCTCCGAGCCGACCAGGCCGAACTCCTCGGCCGACCACCAGATGAAGCGGACCTTGTTCTTCACCGGGCGGTTGCCGAGCTCCTTGGCGACCTCCAGCACGCCGGCCGAGCCGGAGCCGTTGTCGTTGATGCCGGGGCCGGCCAGCACCGAGTCGAGGTGGGAGCCGACGATCACGGTGTTCTCGGCGTCGCCGCCGCGGGTCTCGGCGATGACGTTCCAGGTGCGGCGCTTCTCGATGAAGGTGCGGATGTCGAGGTTGACGGTCACCGGGCCGGCGGCGGCCTTGGCGGCGAGCGCCTCGCCCGCCGCCTGGGTGATGCCGCCGGTGGGCACCCGGCCCGCGGCCGGGTCGCCGAGGGTGCCGTTGAGCTCGCCCTCGGTGTTGTTGTAGACGATCGCGCCGACCGCGCCCGCGTCGGCGGCGGCGGCCTGCTTGACGGCGAAGTTGCAGCCGCCGCGCTTGATCAGGGCGACCTTCCCGGTGAACGCGCCGGCGGCGTAGTCGGCGGCCTCGCAGCCCGTGGTGGCGTCCACCGGGACGACCGCGAGCTGCGCGGCGAGGCCGCCGGCCGGGCCTCCGCCGGAGTACGTCATCGGGATGATCGGCACGTCCTCGCCCGTCGGCGAGACGACCTGCAGGCGCTCGGCGAGCACCTGGAAGAACATGTAGTCGAACTCCTGCTTGGACACCTTCAGCCCGGCCCGGCGCGCCTGCTCGTACACGTACCGGGCGGACTCCTCGTGCCCCTTGGAGCCGGCCACCCGGTGGCCGCCGTTGCGCTTGGCGAACCGCTGGAAGGCCTCCAGGGACTCGTAGGCGTCCTCGCCGTCGGCCCTGTCGACCAGCTTCGCGGCCAGTTGGGCGGCCTTCCTCGCCGGGTCCGGGTCCGCGGCGGCGCTCCCGGCGCCGACCAGCAGCAGCGGTGTGACCAGACCGGCGACCGCGAGTGCGGCGCCGGCGGTCCGGCGGGAGCGGAGGGTGGCGGCCATTCCAGTGGTGCGGGGGGTCGTGCGGGTACGTGCGTTCAAGGCGGAGCCTTTCGTCAGTCCTGCAGTCGGAGTCCAGCAGCGGGTGACGGCCGGCCGAGGCCGGCCGCATGGTCATCCGCATGGTGAGATTTGACATGCTCGGACCGGCATTGCCAAGCCCCTGGACCGGGTTACCGCCCCGTCACCTCCAGGTCCTGCCCGAACGACCACCCCTGTCACCCCCTCCCTTCGCCGGCGTAGGCGCCCCGGCGCAGACGTCCCGGCACAGGCGCCCCGGCACAGGCGCCCCGGGGCGGCACAGTCGGACGCCCGGCCGCGGCATGCACCGCAAGGTGAGCAGGCGGGCGGACAGCCGGGCGGGCAGGCGAGCGGGCGGGCGGCACGGGGTGCCACGCGGTGTCCGGGGTGGCGTACAGTCCGTGCTGGCGACGCGCCGTCAGGACACCCGTCCAGCAGTCGAATCAGGAGTTCCCTGTGGCCCCGCACGCGCATTCCAGCCCGGTCCCGCCGTCCGCCGAGGCCGCGACGGCAGCGCCGGTGGCAGCACCGGCGGTTGAGGTAGCCGTAGGGGCGGCGGGCGGCGGGCCGGTGCCGGAGCTGCCGGCCGAGGAGGTCGCGGCCTGGCACGCCGAGGGGGCCGAGCTGGTCGAGCTGCTGGCGCGGGTGCAGCGGCGGTTCGGCGGCGTGGGTGCGTTCCGTACGGGCGCGACGCCGACGGTGGTGGTGACCGCGCCGGAGGCCGTCCAGCACGTCCTCGGGCGGCACCCCGACCGGTACGTGAAGCGCTCGCACCGCGCCCGGGTGCTGGTCGGCGACGGGGTGCTCTCGGCGACCGGCGAGGCGTGGAAGCGGCAGCGGCGGCTGCTGCAGTCGCAGTTCACCGGCACCGGGATGCGCCGCTACGAGCAGCGGATCGCCGAGGCCGCCGCCCTCACCGCGGAGCGCTGGGCCGGGTACGCGCGCACCGGCGAGGAGTTCGACCTCGGCGAGGAGATGCGGCGCTTCGCCCTGGACACCATCTGGCGGGCGCTCACCGGCCGACCGGTGGACGAGCACACCGCGCACGAGCTGAACTCCGTGGCCGGGGTGGTGGCCGCGCTGCCGACCCTGCCGGCCGACTCCGGGGAGGCGCACGCAGCCGTCGCCGCCGACCTGGCCCGGATCGACGCCGTCGCGCACGCGGCGATCGACGCCGCCCGGCGCGAACCGTCCGCCGACGGGGTGCTGGGCGTCCTGCTCGGTGCCGCCGCCGAGCACCCCGAGTACACCGACCGGCTGGTGCGCGACGAGCTCGTCACCCTGCTGCTCGCCGGACACGAGACCACCGCCACCACGCTGACCTGGCTCTTCCTGCTGCTCGACCGGCACCCCGGGGCGCGCGACCGGGCGCTGGCGGCCGGACCGCAGGGTTCGCCGGAGCGCCGGGAGGCGGTGCAGGCGCTGGTCAGCGAGACGCTGCGGCTGTACCCGTCGGCGTGGATCCTGCCCCGGCACGCCGCCGAGCCGGACGTGCTGGCCGGGTACCGCATCGAGGCCGGCACCGACCTGCTGGTCTGCCCGTACCTGACGCACCGCGACCCCGCCCTGTGGCCGGACCCCGAGCGGTTCGAACCGGAGCGCTTCACGGCCGCGGGCGCGCGCCCGGCGCAGCTCGGCGCGTACTACCCGTTCGGGGTGGGGGCCCGCGCCTGCCTGGGCACCCAGTTCGCGGTGCGCGAGTCCACGGCCGTGGTCGAGCTGCTCCTGGAGGGGGCCGTGCCGCGCTTCCGCAGCACCCCGGCCGGGGCGTCCTACGGCATCACCGTCCGCCCGGACGGCCCGACCCCCGTGACGCTGGCAGGCTGAGGGCGGGCCGGGCGGGATCCGGACGGCGACCCGGACGGCGACCCGCGAAGGATCCGGACGGCAGCCGGGCGGGATCCGGGCGGGTCACGGTCAGTCGGCCTGCCAGTGCGGCTTCCCGCTGACCATCCGGCAGGTCAGCATCCGCCCACCGGCGTCGTGGGTGCTCCGGCCGAGGTCGGCCTTGCGGCAGAACTGGCCCGCCTTGTAGCAATTGCCCGCCTCGGAGACGATCTCGCAGGCGCCGGCGGGCGCGGCCCGGGTCGGCTCGGGTGCCGGCTCGGCCTCGGGGGTGGCCTTGGCGGTGGCCGGGGCCTTCGACGGCACCGGCTGGGCGGGCACCTTGCCGGGGGCCGGCGCGGCGGCGGTCGGTTCGGCCGGAGGGGTGGACGACGGGGTGACCGGCGGGGTGGTCGGCGGGGCCGTCGTGGTGGCCGGGGCCGTCGTACCGGTCTCGGCGGCCGTGGTGACGGACGTCGCGGCAGCGGTGCCGCTGCTGCCGGGCTCGCAACCGGTGAGGGCCAGGCCGACGGCGATGACCAGCCCGGCGACGGTGGCCAGCGGGCGACGTCCGGATATGCGGGTGCGGTTGGGCATGGGTGGAGAACGCTCCGTTCCGCTTGGGGGGATCACATGGAAACCGCGAGTCAAGCAGAACGGGCCGCGGCCCGGGGGTGGTTGACGGATCGTAGGCCGAGCCGTTGGCGGATCGAGATGTTGTGGCTACCGAGTGTCGATCCGGTGCGCACTCCGGTCGCCGACGGTGATCGCCATGCACACGCGAACTTGCCGCGCACACTCGGGCGTGGAGGAGGGCCGGCGCGGTCCCGCGGAGCGAACGGTAGCGGCGCAGCAGCCCCGCGGAGCGCGCGGAGAGAACGGTCGGGGAGCGCGCAGGAGGGCCGCAGCACGCGTCGTCCCACCAGTACCAGCGCTGCTGGCTGGTGCCGTTGCAGTCCCAGGTCTGCACCTTGGTGCCGTTGGCGCCGTTGTTGGCATCCGCGTCCAGACACTGCCGGGTGGACGCGCCCTGGAACGAGCTGTAGATCCGCACCGGCATGCGCCTGCGCGGCCCCGGCCGCCCCGATCAGCGCACTCGCCACGGCGGTGGCCGGCGCGACGGCTCCCAGCAGGATCTTGGGTTGCGAGTCGCGGAACACGGCGAACTCCTGACCCTCCGCCGGACGCCCGGAGCACACCCCCGGGCGCTGCCATCCGAGCAGCGGAAGCCGCCGTTCGGCAGACAGCTCCTGCCGATACGGCCGGGCCATCGGGCCTACCGGCCCGGCCGGTCCGCAGGCGCCCGCGACACCCGCGACCCGGCGACGGAGCGCACCGGCCTCGCTCCGCTCCGTCGACCACCCGGGGGGCCGTTCGCACTCGGGGGCGGAGAGCGTGATCATGGGCTGTATGCGGTGGCGGCCCGGTGGTGGCAGAGGCGGCGCTGCAACGGGTGGCCCCCGACCCGGGCCCTCCGCGGCAGCGCGCGCCACCGGAGCCCGGCACACTGCGGAGAGTGACGACGCCGACCTGCTGCGTCAGCTGGCGGCTTCCGCACCGGCCGGCCTGGCCCTGCTCGACGGGCGGCTGCACTGGCGGTTCGCCAACCCGGAATTCATCCGCACCACCGGCGTACGGGCGGCCGAGCTGATCGGTCGGCCCGTCGCCGCGACCGCCCTCGCGCCCGCCGAAACGATCCTGCGGCAGGTACTCGATGACGGCCGACCCCGGGAGTGCGCCCTGACTGACGGTGACGGCCCGACGGGCACCGTCCTGCGGGCCCGGCGGATGGAAGCCGGCGGGCGGCCGACCGGAGTCGCGGTCGCCGTGGTGCCGACCACGGGTGCGGCCACCGCCCCGACGGCCGGCCCCACCACCGCACCGGCACCGGAACCGGCACCGGACAGCACCGCCCCGAACCCCACCGCACCGGCCCCCGCACCGACCGACGACCCGGCCCGGCGGCTGCGCGAACTGGAGGCGGAGCTGGCCCGGGCGACGGCCCGGCTCGCCGTCCTGGACGAGGCCGCCGGGCGGATCGGCACCACCCTCGACATCGACACCACCTGCGCCGAGCTCGCCGACCTCACCGTCCCCGACCGGGCCGACCTGGTGACCGTCGACGTCCTGCCGCCCGAGGCCGCCGAACGGGCCGGGGCTGCCGGGGTGCGCCTGCACCGGGCCGCGGTGTCGTGCGTGCCGGAACTGCGCGAGTTGCTCGGCCCGCTGGCCCGCCCCGGGGAGTCGGTCCGCTACCGGGAGGGGTCCGCCGCCGCCAGAGCCTTGGCCACCGGCGCCGCCGTCCTCGCCCTGGGCCTGCGGGCGCAGTCGGCCGACGTGGCCGCCCGGTCGGCGCCCGACCCGGCGAGCCAGGCCGCGTACCGGGCCGCGGGCGTCGACTCGCTGCTCGCGGTTCCGCTGTCCGCACGCGGCCGGGTGATCGGCGTGCTGTCGCTGGCCCGGGTCGGGGACGGCGGCGCGAACCGGTCCTCCGGCCCGGCCGGAGACGGCGGCAACGGCCGGGACGACGACGGCAGGGCCGGCGGCGACGGGCACGGCTTCACCCCGGACGACGTGGTGCTGGTCGGCGACCTCGCCGGCCGCGCCGCGATCGCGGTCGACAACGCCCGGCGCTTCAGCCGCTCCCAGGGCATCGCGCTGGAACTGCAGCACGCCCTGCTCAGCGAACCCGGCAACCCGCACCAGAACCTGGAGCTCGCCTCCCGCTACCTGCCGTCCGGGACCGCCTCGGTGGTCGGCGGCGACTGGTACGAGACCGTGCGGCTGCCGTTCGGCCGGACTCTGCTGGCGATGGGCGACGTGATGGGGCACGGCGTCGAGGCCGCGGTCGACATGAGCACCTACCGCTCCGCCCTGCGGGACACGGCCGCCATGGACCTGCCCCCGCACCGGATCCTGCGCCAGCTCGACGCGCTGATCTCGGCGAACGAGTCCGCCCGCCCGGCCACCTGCCTGCTCGCCCTCGCCGACCCCGGACGCAACCGCTGGACCCTCTCCAGCGCCGGCCACCTGCCGCCCGCGCTGATCCGCCCCGGCCGCCCCACCGAGCTGCTGCGCATCCCCACCGGCCCGCCGCTGGGCACCGGCCTCGGCGGCTACGAGCAGTCCGCCCACGAGCTGCTCCCGGGCGAGACCCTGCTGATGTACACCGACGGGCTGGTCGAACGGCGCGACGAGGACATCGACGTGTCGCTCGACCGGCTCGCCGCTCTCCGGCTGCCTGCCGAGGGCGAGTTGGACGACCTGCTCGACGCCGTCCTGCACAGCCTCACCCCACACGGCCCCGGCCGGCGGCAGGCCGGCCGCACCACGGGTGCTCCGCCGCCACCCGCCGAGGACGACATCGCGCTGCTCGCGGCCCGCGCCCGCGCCCGGTGACCCCCGTCCACCGGGCGCGGGCCGACCCCCCGATCGCGCCCACCGATCGCCTCCACCCACCGCGCCCACCGGCCACGTGCGGACGCGCGCCCCGGCACACGGCCCGGTGCGCGACTACTCCGCCGGCGCCTCCCCGTTCGGGTGCGGGCCGCTGCCGCCGCACATCGCCTCCCGGTAGAGCGCCGGCAGTGCGTCGTCGAGCGGGTGGTGCTGCAGCTGCCCCGAGGCGTCCGGCTTGTTCCACCGCGCGAGGTTGACCGCCACGGACAGCTGGCGCCGCCCGTCGGCGCGGGTGAGCGAGAGCGTCCCGGCGCCCCAGGCCGAACCGTCGTGGCCCCAGAAGGTGCCGCAGCCCGGGACGTCCACCCGGTGCAGGCCGAACCCGTACTGGACGATCGTGCCGTCCAGCGCGCGGACCGGGAGGGTGCGCTGCATCTCCGCCAGTGACGCCCGGCTGACGATCCGGCCGTCGAGCAGGCGGGCGTAGAAGCGGTTGAGGTCCTCCATCGTCGACACCAGGCCGGCGCTCGGGCCGACCCAGGACATGTTGTAGACGCTGTAGTCGCGCGGCGGGTCGATCAGGCCGTACAGCGCCTCGTACAGGCGGGAGTGCGGGCCCTCGATGCGCGGCCCGGTCGGGAGTTCGGTGTGCCGGAGCCCGGCGCGCTCGATCACGTGGCGGGTGATGTACTCCGTGGCCGTCGTGCCGGTGACCCGCTCCAGGAGTCGGCCGAGCAGCAGGTAGTTGGTGTTGGAGTACACCCCGGTGGGGGCACCGGGCTCGCCGACGGGGGGCGCCGCCACGCCCATCGCGATCAGCTCGTCCGGGTCGAACTCCCGGAACCGGTTGTCGTCCACGCTCTTGGCCGAGACCCCGGGCCCGGCGGGCAGTCCCGCGAGGGAGGGGAAGGCGTGGGGGAGGTAGTCCGCGAGGCCGCTGGTGTGGTTGAGCAGCATCCGGACCGTGATCCGGCGGCCGCGCTCCCCCGGCATCAGCTCCGGCAGGTGGTCGCCGATCGGGTCGTCCAGCCGCAGCCGGCCCTGCTCGACCTGCTGCATGACGGCGGCGGCGGTGAAGGTCTTGGTGACGCTGCCGACCCGGTGCCGCAGGTCGGGCCGGACGGGGCGCCCGGTCGCGAGGTCGGCCACCCCGGAGGCGCCGCGCCAGGCCCGTCCCCCGTCGCGGACCTCGGCGAATACCCCCGGCATCCCCGCGCGGTGCACGGTGTCGAGGGCGGCCTGCAGCCGCGCGGGCTCCAGTCGGGTGTGCGGGCCCGTCCGGCCGGTCGGCGCGGCGCCGCTCGCGTCCGATGCGGGGGCGGCGGCCACCGTGCCCGCGCCGAGGGCCAGTGCCGCCGTACCGGCGGAGAGCACCATTCGGGTCTTCATCGTGTCCGTCCGTTCATGGTCGATGCGTGCGATCCGGAACCGAGGTGACGGCCGGTCGGAGCGAGGCTCGGCGACCGATCGTCGGAACGCCCTTGTGGACGACCCGAGTTCGGATTCCGTGGGCACCATCCTGATCGCCGGCGGCCGGCGGATCAGCCGCCGACCGTCGCGCATCCCACCCCGATCACGCGCCGAACGGCGGCCTCCGGGCAGGCGGGTCAGTCGGCCGGACGGTCGTCGGCGCCGATGCCGGCACCGGTGGCGTCGGCAGCGCCGTCACCGGGCCGGTCGGCCGAGCGGTCGGTGGTGCGGGCGCGGACGTGGATGCGCTCCCCCTGCGGCCCGAAGATGCTCAGGAACTCGACCGGCTCGGCGCCCGCGTTGGTGAAGCAGTGCGGCGTCCGGGTGTCGAACTCGGCGGCCTCCCCCGCGGTGAGCACGAGGTCGTGGGGGCCCAGCAGCAGCCGGAGGCGGCCGGACAGGACGTACAGCCACTCGTGGCCCTCGTGCACCTTCTGCTCGGGCTCCCGGGTCGTGGCCGCGGCCGGCGGGAGGATCATCTTGTACGCGCGCAGCCCGCCCAGGCTCCGGGTGAGCGGGACGTAGGTGTTGCCGTGCCGGACGACCGGCCGGGCGTGCACCCGCGGGTCACCGGTCGGCGGCGCACCCACCAGCTCGTCCAGCTGGACCCGGTACTCCCGGGCCAGCGGCAGCAGCAGCTCCAGGGTGGGCCGGCGCTGGCCGGACTCCAGCCGGGAGAGCGTGGAGAGGGAGATCCCGGTGGCCTCGCTCACCTGGGCGAGCGTGCTGCCGCGGTCGCGGCGCAGGGCGCGCAGCCGCGGGCCCACGGTGTTCAGGACGGTGTCGAAGTCGTCGTCGGCCATGGATCCAGTTTGCTGCTTTCGCAAGCGGGTTTGTCAATCGTTCGGGACCGGGCGCACCGTGGTCGGGACGGTCCGCACCGGGCGGGCCGGCGGCAACGGAGGTGGTACGGATGACCGTGCAGGCGGGTTCGGACGCGGCCTACTGGGACGCCCGCTACGCGGAGAACGCGCGGATGTGGAGCGGCAACCCCAACCCGGCGCTGGTCCGGGAGGTCGACGGGCTGGCTCCCGGGCGGGTCCTGGAGCTGGGCTGCGGGGAGGGCGCGGACGCCGTCTGGCTGGCCGGGCAGGGCTGGCAGGTGACCGCGGTGGACGTGTCCGCGGTCGCCCTGGCCCGCGCCGCCGGGCACGCGGTGGACGCCGGGGTCGACGGGCGGATCGACTGGCAGTGCCGCGACCTGGGCACCGACTTCCCCGAGGGCTCGTACGACCTGGTGTGCGCCCAGTTCCTGCACTCCCCCACCGACCTGCCCCGCACGGCGGTGCTGCGCGCGGCCGCGGCGGCGGTGGAGCCGGGCGGGGTGCTGCTGGTCGTGGGGCACGCGGCGTTCCCCGTCCCGGTCGGCGGGCCCGCGGGGGACGCCGACCGGGACGGGGCGCACGCCGAGCACTCGGCGCAGGCGGGCCACGGCCACGGGCACGACGAGGAGCAGCAGCACGGCCGGCACGACCACGCCGATCTGCACCTCCCCGGCCCGCAGGAGGTGCTGGCGGACCTGGCGCTGCCCGAGGGCGGCTGGGAGGTCCTTCGCAGCGACGAGCACGAGCTGCCGTGGACCGCACCGGACGGCCGCACGTACCTGCGGCACGACAACACCCTGAAGCTCCGCCGACTGCCGGCCTGACGACACCAACACCCCTTTCCGCGTTGACGGTTGCGTGACAAGGCAACGGGTAGGGGGTCGATCGGTCACGGCCCGGTCCCGGTTCGGGGCGGCATGGTTCCCCGGTCCGGACCGGGGGTAGCCGGGGTTGCGGACGCCGACCCCGGGGGGACCTGCCATGAGGCTCTTCTGCCGCCTGTGCGGCAACCGTACCGACGGCCGTGAGCGCTTCGGGAGCTACTGCCCCGGTGGGCGCTGCGGCACCGATCTGCGGGCCGGCCCCGCCGGCGGGGTGCAGGCGTGGTGCGTGCCGGAGCAGCAGTTCGGCGAGCCGGGCCGCACGGCCCTGGTACGGCTGCGGGTGCGCAACGCCGGCGACCGGCCGGACAGCTACCGGCTGGAGCCGCTCGAACCGGTCGACGGGCGGCTGGAGTTCGACGAGCGGCTGCTCGCGAGACCGCTCGCACCGGGGCAGGAGCGCGAGGTGGAGCTGCGCTGCACCCCGCCGCGGGACCACCTCGGCGGCGGCCTGGACGCCGCCTCGCGCTTCGGCGTGCCGGGCGCCGAGGCGGCGGGACTGGTGAACGGGGTGGCGGGGGCCCGGTTCGGGGTCGCCCTGCGGGTGGTCTCGGCGACGGCGGGCCAGGGCGCGGCGTGCGCGGCCTTCGCCATCGACCTGCCGGACCGTCCGGACCTCGACCTCGACCTCGACCGGGACCGGGACCACGACCGGGGTGCCGGCCGTCGGCCCTCCCGTTCGGCACCCCGCCCGACGCCCCGGTCGGGCGGGGCCGGCCGGAGCGGGCTGCTGCTCGGCGTCGTGGTCGTGCTGATCGCCGCCGCGACGGCCCTCGTCCTCGTCCTCGGACTCGGCACCGGTGTCGGCGGCTCCGGCAGTGGCGGTTCCGGCAGCGGTGGTTCCGGTGGCGGCGAAGCCCGTCCGCCGGTCACCGGCCCCGGCGGGCCGTCCACCTCGCCGTCCCCGGTGAAGCCCGGCAACGGCGTCAGTCCCGGCACCGGCGTGAATCCGGGCAACGGTGTGAATCCGGGCAGCGGCAACGGCGGCAGGGGCGGCGGCAGCCCGTCACCGTCCGCCGCCCTGATCATCGTGCCCGAGGTCGTCGGGCTGACCCGGGAGGCCGCCACGGCGAAGCTCCGGGCGCTCG
Source organism: Kitasatospora sp. NPDC054939 (assembly GCF_053610105.1). Taxonomy (NCBI): domain Bacteria; kingdom Bacillati; phylum Actinomycetota; class Actinomycetes; order Kitasatosporales; family Streptomycetaceae; genus Kitasatospora; species Kitasatospora sp. NPDC054939. The sequence continues at coordinate 12,669 of NZ_JBSGXP010000038.1, forward strand.
GCCTGACCGTGGCCGGGGAGCGCGTGGAGGTCGGCCGCGCACCCGAGAACCAGGTGATCGGCGCCAACCCGGCCGCGGGGGCGCGGGTCGCCCGGGGCAGCGAGGTCCTGCTCCGCCTCTCCGACGGACGGGCGGAGCTCCCGCGGGTCGCGGGCCTGAGCAGCGCCGATGCCGAACTCCTCCTCAAGAAGGCGCACTTCACCAACGTCACGCTTCAGAAGGAGGAGAGCCGCACCCTCCCCGAGGGCGCCGCCACCCGCACCGACCCCACCGTCGGCACCGTCCACCCCCTCACCGCCCCCGTCACCCTCTGGATCGCCCTCAAGCCCCGCCTCCGCTGAGCCGCGCGGGCACCCGCCCCCTCCCGGCTACAGCCAGTCGCGGCGCTTGAAGACCAGGTAGAGGCCGGTGCAGACCAGGGCCATCAGGGCGATCGCGAAGGGGTAGCCGAAGGCCCACTTGAGCTCGGGCATGGCCTCGAAGTTCATGCCGTAGACGGTTCCTATCAGGGTCGGTGCGAAGAGGATCGCGGCCCAGGCGGAGATCTTCTTGATCTCGTCGTTCTGGGCGTGGCCCGCCTCGGCGAGTTGCTTCATCTCCTCGTTCTGCCGCTGGGAGACCAGGGTGGCGTTGACGGTGAGGATGTTCTGCAGCATCTGCCGGAAGCCGTCGACCCGTTCGGCGGCGTACGTGGCGTGGTCGGCGACGTCCCGCAGGTAGCGCTGGAGTTCGTCGTCGGTGCCGTACTTGCCGAAGCCGGCCTCCAGCGACTTCATGATCTCCAGCAGCGGGCGGGTGGCCCGCTGGAACTCGATGACCTCGCGGGAGAGTTCGTAGATGCGGCGGGACACCTGCGGGTCGCCGCCGAACACCTCGGTCTCGATCTCGTCGATGTCGTGCTGGAGTCCGGCGATGACCGGGGCGTAGCCGTCCACCACGGCGTCCAGCACCGCGTACAGCACGGCCTCCGGGCCGAGCGCCAGCAGCTCCGGGTCGGCCTCCAGCCGGCTGCGGACGGCGGACAGGTCGGGGGCCTGCGAGTGGCGGACGGTGAGGACGAAGTCCGGGCCGACGAAGAGGTGGATCTCGCCGAAGTCGACCTCCTCCACGTCGTCCAGGTAGCGGGCGGCGCGCAGCACCACGAAGAGGGTGTCGCCGTAGCGTTCCAGCTTGGGCCGCTGGTGGGCGACGATGGCGTCCTCGACGGCGAGTTCGTGCAGGTTGAACTTCTCGGCAGCCTCCAGCAGTTGCGCCTCGGCCGGGCGGTAGAGGCCGATCCAGGCCATGGTGCCGGGCTTGCCGGGCAGCTCCCGGTAGATGTCGGCGAGCCCGGAGGGAGCCTGGATCCGCCGGCCGTCGCGGTAGACGGCGGACTCCACGACGGAGCGTTCCAGCGAGACGGTCTCGGCGGCGTGGTCGGACCGGGGGTCCATCGAGTGCTCGGGTGCCGGGTGCACCCGGCCGATCGGGGCGGCCGGGGTTGCGGGACGGGAGAAGGGACGCTTGCTCGCGCGCACGGCGCGCACACGCCAGTCGGACATGGCGGGTTGCCTCCACGGTGGGGGTGGGGCGGCACCGGCCGGCCTCCACCGCGCACGGCGCCGGTCCGCGGGCCGGTCCGGGCCGGGGTCAGCGGCGGGGCGGGCGGCGGGCGGAGGGAGCGGTACGGGAGGGGGACTGCCGGGTGCCGAGGAAGGGGGACGTCTCGGTGCGGGGCCGACTTCGGCCCGGACTACTGCACTCCACTGACCTCACCTCCTCGCCGTCGGGACGCCCTGTCACAGGGCGCCGGTACCCGGCCACAGGAGATTCACGCCACGGGCAGCACCGGTACGCAGACCGGTCGATCCGGGCGGGGCACCCCTGTACTCGTCAGAGCTTTGGCACGCCACGGCGTAGCACCCGGGGGTGCAGCCACTTGGGGTCACCCCTTAGGCCGGGGAGACCTGTCCTGACCCTGGGCGTCTCTCGACGTCGTGGGGTCAGTGGCCTGTGTCCGTGGCGACGCCTCACCGAACGAGGTGCCTGCACAACGCGCCCAAGTCTAGCCCCGTACGGGCACCGCCTCCGACCGGCCCCGGCCCCGGTGCTCACGGCTTCGACCGGCTCCGGACCCGGTGCCCACGGCTTCCGACCGGCCCCCGGCCCCGTCCCGGCCCCGTCCCGGCGCCCCGGCGCTCCTCGGCCCGCCCCCGGCCGGTCCCGTCGGTGGCTCAGCCGCGCAGCGGCGCCCCGGTGGCCGGGTCGAGGTCGACGGTGTGCTCCTGGCCGCCCGCGTCGGTCACCCGGACCTGGTCCGGGCCGTTCCAGCCGACCGCACTGTGCGGGCCGGTCGCGGTGGTGGTGACCCGGGAGTCGAGCGACCAGTGGCGGGCGGTCAGGCCGCGGCCGGTGCGCAGTTCGACGCTCCGCTCCCACTCCTTGCCGTCGCGCTCCAGGATCAGGACCCGGCGGTCTCCGTGGCCGGGCGCGACGGCCTCGACGACGACCACGGGCTGGGGCCGGTCCGCCACCGCGACCAGGGGCACCGCGAGCACCGCGCAGACCAGCAGACCGCCGGTCCGCCGGCGACCCACCAGCCAGGCGGCGACCACCAGCAGCAGCGCGGCCAGCAGCAGCGGGACGGGGTCGCCGAGCCAGCGGCGCAGCAGGACCGAGCCGCCGTCGCCCTCCGCCCAGAAGCCCACGGCGACCCCGAGGAGGGCCGCGCCCGCGATCGCGATCAGGCCGTTGACCACCGGTCCGTTGACCGGTTGGTTCGGCCGTTCCCGACCTGGTCGGCGCCGGCCGGCCCCGGCCTGCCTGGTCCGAACCCGCTGTGCCGTGCCCCGGTCGACGGGGCTGCCGTCCCCCGAGCCGCCGCCCGTCCGGCCGTTCGGCACCGGCCCGTTCACCGCCGTACTCATCGCCGCCCCCTCCTGATGCTCCCCCGGCCTGCCACCCTAGGCTGCTCCCGGCAGCTCAGCCTGAGTACCCGTACTCACTTCCGATGAACCGTCAAACCGGGTTCCGGAAACGGCCGGTGGCGGCCACGGGTGGTGCGCGCCACCCGACCCGGCCGGGCGGAGACGCGGGCCGGGCGCGGCACTACCGCGACGGGCCTGCGGCGAGGCCGGCCCAGAGGAACAGGCCGATCAGCACCACCCAGATCAGCCAGCCCCAGCCGCGCAGTCGGTGGGAGTCCGGGTCCTGGCCCCGGCGGCGGCCCCCGCGGGCGGACACCGCGGGCCCTACCCGGCCCGCGGCGCGGGGGGCGCCACGGGCCCGTCGTGGCCGGTCGGTCGGCCGGGCTCAGGACCGTCGCCGGTCGGCCGCCGGGTCGGCCGCCGGGCCGCGGGCCGGTCGGCCGGTTCGTGATCGGTCGTCAGAACGCGCTCGGTTCGCCCCATACCTGCCATGGAACCCAGCACCCGCCCGCCGGGCAAGGGGGTATTCCCGCCGGACGGGTCGGCCGCGGACCGGAATCCGCCGGCCCGGGTCCGTCGCTCGGTCCGGGTCGGTTCGGGTCGGACCGGACCGGACCGGACCGGGTCATGCCGTCCGTGTGCACCCCCAGCGGACGGCGCCCGGGGGCTACCGGGGGATGTCGCCGGCCCAGCGGAGGACGTCGGGGCGCTCCGGGTCCTGGGTGTAGACGCTCCGGCCGCCGGGGTAGGCGCAGCCGCCGGCGCGCAGGGCGAGGCCGGCCCGGAGCTGTTCGGCGGTCAGGGTGCTGACGTCGAGGCGGTGGCCGTCGAGGGGACCACCGAGCAGGTCGCGGCGGTTGGGCACCGGTTGGGCGGGGCTGCCGATGACGACGCCGTTGCCGATGTTCATCCCCGGCCCTGCGGCGAACACGGTGCCGGCCGCGGGCGCGGGACGGGGTTCGCGGCCCGCGGCCGCGCCGGACACGTCGGGCCCATCCGTCCCGGCCGTCGTGCCCGTCGCTTCCGTCCCGGCCGCCGCGCCCGTCGTGCCCGTCGTTTCCGTCCCGCCCGTCGCGTCTGTCGTGCCCGTCGCCTCCGTCGTGCCCTCCGGTGCACCGGCGGCCAGGTCGCCGAGGAGGGCGACCACGTCGGACGGGGAGGCGAAGGCGTCCAGGTCGAGTGCGCGGGCGCCGGTGTCGTCGCGGCCCGGGCCCCAGCGGTAGGTCCAGCCGTCCTCGGGGTTCCAGAACAGGTGGAGGTCCCGTCCGCCGCCGGCGGCGGCGCCCCGCTCGACCAGGGTGGCGCGACGCCAGCACAGCTCGGCGCCCAGGTGGTCGCCGTGGGCGCGCGTCCGGGTGTCGGTCTGCCAGGAGGACACCCCGGCGCCGGCCACCCCGAGGGCGCGGACCACGCGCACGATGTAGGCCTCGTACGGGTACGCGCGGTACGGACCCGATTCGTGCACCGCGCCCACCACCCTTCACCTCTGCTCTGCTGCCACTGCCACTGCCACTGCCACTGCCACTGCCACTGCCACTGCCACTGCCACTGCCACTGCCACTGCGGCCACCCTGCCACCCGGGAGCCCTGCCGAACCGTCTTTCACCCGAAGCGGCGACCCCGTGGGGGTCGGCTGGCGAAATCCGGGTGCACCGGTCGGTCCGGTGCCGTTAGCCTGGTCGACATGTCTACGCCCCGAATCTCCTAGCTCCAGGACACACCTCCACGCCACCCGTGTGTCCTTTTGCCAGTTCGGAGCGTCATCCCATGATTACCGTTCGCGGTGTCGACGTGCGCGTCGGCGCCCGTCTGCTGCTGTCCGACCTCTCCTTCCACATCGCGCCGGGCGACCGGATCGGCCTCGTCGGCCGCAACGGCGCCGGTAAGACCACCCTGCTCACCACGCTCGCCGGGGTGCTGAAGCCCGCCGCGGGCACGATCACCGCCACCGGCGGCATCGGCCACCTCGCCCAGGACTCCCGGGCCGCCGACCCGGCGGTCACCGTCACCGACCGGATCCTCTCCGCCCGCGGGCTGGACCGCGCGGTGCGGGCGCTGCGCGCCGCCGAGTCCGCGATGGCGGAGGGCGCCGGGCCGGCCGCGCAGCAGCGCGCGATGGCGGCGTACGACCGGGCCGAGGCCGGATTCCAGGCCGGCGGCGGCTACGCGGCGGAGGCCGAGGCCGCCCGGGTCGCGGCCGGTCTCGGCCTTCCCACGCGGGTGATGGACCAACCCGTCGGGGCGCTGTCCGGCGGCCAGCGGCGGCGGGTCGAGCTGGCCCGGATCCTCTTCGCCGACCACGGCACGCTGCTGCTGGACGAACCGACCAACCACCTCGACGCGGACGCGGTCGGCTGGCTGCGCGGCTTCCTCGCCGGGTACCGCGGCGGCCTGGTGCTGATCAGCCACGACGTCCAGCTACTGGCCGACACCGCGAACCGGGTCTTCCACCTCGATCCCCGGCGCGCCGCGATCGACGTCCACAACACCGGCTGGGACGCCTACCTCGCCCGGCGCGGCGCGGACGAGCGCCGCCGGGCCCGGGAGCGGGCCAATGCCGAGCGCAAGGCCGCCTCGCTGCACGCCCAGGCCGACCGGATGCGCGCCAATGTGGCGACCGCGGTGGCGGCCCGCACCATGGCCCGCCGCGCGGACCGTTTGCTCGCCGAGTCGGAGGCCGTGCGACCGGTGGAACGGACCGCCCGGATCCGGCTGCCCGAGCCGGCGCCCTGCGGCCGGACCCCCCTCGGCGCGGTGAGCCTGGCGAAGGCGTACGGCGGGCGGCCGGTGCTGGCCGGGCTGGACCTGGCGGTGGACCGGGGCTCGCGGCTGGTCGTCCTGGGGCTGAACGGCGCCGGGAAGACCACGCTGCTGCGGATCCTCGCCGGCCGGGAGGCCCCGGACGGTGGCCGGGTGGTCGCCGGACCGGGTCTGCGGCTCGGCTACTTCGCCCAGGAGCACGAGACGCTGGACCTCGCCCGGACGGTCCGGGAGAACATGGCGTCCGCCGCGCCGCAGCTGACCGACGGCGAGGTGCGGCGGGTGCTCGGCGCGTTCCTGTTCGGCGGTGACGACGCCGACAAGCCGGCCGGGGTGCTGTCCGGCGGTGAGCGGACCCGGCTGGCGCTGGCCACGCTGGTGCACTCCGGGGCGAACGTGCTGCTGCTGGACGAGCCCACCAACAACCTCGACCCGGCCTCGCGCGACGAGGTGCTGGGCGCGGTCGGGACGTACCCGGGGGCGATCGTGATGGTCACCCACGATCCGGGGGCGATCGCGGCGCTGCGGCCGGACCGGGTGCTGCTGCTGCCGGACGGCGACGAGGACCTGTGGCACGAGGGGTACCTGGACCTGGTGACCCTGGCCTGACCGCGGCCCGACCCCGGCCGCCCCACACCCCACGCCCAGGCCCCACGCCCCACACCGGTGAGCCACCCCGTCCCGTCCGCCCCGTCCGCCCCGCCGTTGTCCTGGTCGGCCGGGGCGGACGGGGCGACCATGGAGGGGTGGGGTCCGCCGGCGCCGGACGGGGGTGCGGGCAGCGTCCGGGGTGCGCCCGCCCGGCCGGTCCACCGTGGAGGAAGCATGACTGCCACCGAGGGAAGCCGCCCGATCGTGCTGGGCGTCGACGCCCTGGCGCCCGGGCCGCTGCCGGCCGCGTGGGCGGCCGACCAGGCCGCGGGGCGCGGGCTGCCGCTGCGGCTGGTCCACGCGCTGCCGCAGCCGAGCCACGACGCCCGCGCCTTCGACCGGGTCGGCTACCGCAGGGAGGTGCGGGAGCGCGCGGATGCCGCACTCGCCGCCGCCTCCGAGGCGGTGCTCGCCCGGCATCCCGAGGTGGTGCTGTCCAGCGCGGTGGTCGAGGACAGCCCGGCGCGGGCGCTCTGCGCGGAGTCCCGGCACGCCGAACTGGTGGTCCTGGGCTCGCGCCGGCTGAACCGGCTGGAGGAGGTGCTGAGCAACGGCTCGGTGACGGTGCCGGTGAGCGCGCAGTCCCGCTGCCCGGTCGCGGTGGTGGCGGAGCCGGAGCAGGACACCGGGGAGCCCCGCCAGGTGGTGGTCGGGGTGGACGGGAGCCCGGCCTCGGCGTCGGCGGTGGCGTTCGCCTTCGACCTGGCGTCCCGGCGCGGCGCGGTGGTCCGGGCGGTCTGGGTGTGGCAGCCGCCGCTGCTGTTCCCACCCGACCGGCGGACCGCCGTGGAGTCGGCCCGGGCCCGGCTGGCGGAGCTGACCGCCGGGTACGGCGAGCGCCACCCGGAGGTGGCGCTGACCCACCAGGTGCTGGTCGGCCACCCGGTGGAGGAGTTGGCGCAGGCGTCCGCGGAGGCGCTGGCGGTGGTGGTGGGTCGGCGCGGGCACGGCGGGTTCACCGGGATGCGGCTGGGCTCGGTGCCGTACGGGTTGCTGCACCGGGCGCACTGCCCGGTCGTCACGGTGCCGCCCGCCCGGGCCGCCTGACCGGACCGCCCACCCATCCGCCCGACGCCGGTGTCCGCTGCCGCCGTGGTGCGGGCGACCGCCGCCCGGCCCCGCCGCCGCGCAGGCGCTAGGCTCCGAGGATGGACCGACTGGACGCGCTGGACCGTGCCCTGTTCGACCGCGTGGCCACCGCCGGGTTGCGCGGGGCGCAGCCGTGGCTGCGCCATCTGAGCCACGCCGCCGACCACGGGAAGCTCTGGTTCGGCACCGCCGCCGTGCTGGCCGCGGTCGGCGGGCGGACCGGGCGGCGCGCGGCACTGCGCGGGGTGGGCGCGATTGCGCTGGCCTCGACGATGGCCAATGTGGCGGCGAAGCAGCTGACCCGCCGGCCGCGGCCGGTGCTCGACCAGGTGCCGCTGGTGCGGCAGTTGCTGCGCCAGCCGGTGACGACCTCGTTCCCGTCCGGCCACTCCGCCTCGGCGGCGGCGTTCGCGACGGCCGTGGCGCTGGAGTCGCCGGCGCTGGGTGCGGTGGTGGCGCCGGTCGCGGCTGCGGTCGGCGCTTCGCGGGTGTACACGGGGGCGCACTACCCGGGGGACGTGCTGGCGGGGTTCGCGGTGGGCGGGGCGATGGCCGCGCTGACGCTGCGGTGGTGGCCGCGATCGTCGGAGGGCCCGGTGCCGGCCGCACCGCCCCGGCAGCCGGCGCCGGCGCTGCCGGGCGGCAAGGGGCTGCAGGTGGTGGTGAACGCCGGTTCGGGCAGCGGGGCGATGCTGCCGTCCGGCCCGGAGGAGACGGTGGCGGAGCTGCGCGAGCTGCTGCCGCTGGCCGAGGTGCAGGTGTGCGGGCCGGAGGACGACCTGCCGGTCCTGTTGAAGGCGGCGGCCGACCGGGCGGTGGAGGAGGGCGGGGCCCTCGGGGTGTCGGGCGGTGACGGCACGGTCAACCTGGCCGCCTCGCTGGCCGCCGAGCGCGGGCTGGCGCTCGCGGTCTTCCCCGGGGGGACGCTCAACCACTTCGCACTGGACCTCGGCGTGGAGTGGGCGGGTGCGACGGCCGCCGCCGTGGAGGCGGGGACGGCCTGCGGGGTGGATCTGGGGGTGGCCGCGGACGGCACCGGCCGACGGGTGTTCGTGAACACCTTCAGTCTCGGCGTCTACCCCGAACTGGTGCGGGTCCGCGAGGAGTTGGAGAAGCAGCTGGGCAAGTGGCCGGCCCTTGCGGTGGCCGTGGCCCGGGTGCTGGCGAACGCCGAGCCGGTGACCGTGGTGGCCGGGGGCCGGCGCCGCCGGCTGTGGCTGCTGTTCGCCGGGAACGGCGCGTACGATCCCGCGGGCTTCGCGCCGACCCGGCGGGCCGGGCTCGCGGACGGCCTGTTGGACGTCCGCGCGGTGGACGGCGGGAGCCCGTTCGCCCGCACCCGGCTGGCGGCGGCGTTCCTGTCCGGCACCCTGGACCGCTCGCGGGTCTACCGGGCGGCCCGGCTGTCCTCGCTGGAGCTGTCCTCGCTGGGCGACGCCGACCGGATGGCGGTCGACGGGGAGAGCGTGCCGGCCTCCGGCCCGCTGCGGCTGTCGAAGGCGCGCGGCGCGCTCACGGTGTACCGGCCGGCTCAGCCGACGGTCTCGCAGTGGGGCCCGGCCGCGCAGCGGCCCTCGGCCTCGTAGCAGCGGTAGCGCAGGCAGCCGACGCAGACGGCGAGGTTCTCCAGCCGCCAGCGCACGCCGTGGCAGTCGCAGTACGCGCGTTCGGCCAGCAGGGTGTCCCAGCCGGCCGCGCCGCCGATGCCCCGGTACGCGGCGTGCAGGTAGTCGGCGGGCGCCCCGGCGGCGGGCCCCGCATGCCGCTGCTGCTCCTGGTGCCAGCAGTACAGGGCGAAGAAGGCCGGGCCGTGCGGGAGCGGGTCGGCGCCGCGGCCGGCCTCCTCCCAGGCCCGGGCCGCCGCCGCGACCCGCTGCGCGAACGGCCGCCCCGTGGCCAGCAGTACCGCATTCCCCGCACCCGTCGTTCCGGTCACGGCCGGCCCCCTCTCGTCGACCGCCACGATACGGCCCGCCGCCCGAGGGCCCGCACGCCCGCGGCCCGCACGCCCGCCCGGTGGACGGGAGCCGGGCGGAACGGCGGGGCACGGCGATTGCGGCGGGAAGCACGGGAACGGCCGGAAGCGCCCTACGCGTTGCCGAGGACCTCGCCGACCAGGGCGCGGGCCTCCTCCTGGACGCGGGCCAGGTGCTCCGGCCCCTGGAAGGACTCGGCGTAGATCTTGTAGACGTCCTCGGTGCCGGAGGGGCGGGCCGCGAACCAGGCGTTCTCGGTGCAGACCTTGATCCCGCCGATCGCCGCGCCGTTGCCGGGTGCCTCGCTGAGCACCGCGGTCACGGCCTCGCCCGCCAGCTCGCCGGCCTTCACCTGGTCGGCGGAGAGCCGGCCGAGCAGCGCCTTCTGCGCGCGGTCCGCCGGGGCGTCGACCCGGGCGTAGGCGGGGGCGCCGAAGCGGGCGGTCAGCTCGCCGTAGTACTCGCTGGGGCTGCGGCCGGTCACGGCGGTGATCTCGGAGGCGAGCAGGGCGAGCAGGATGCCGTCCTTGTCGGTGGTCCAGACCCGGCCGTCGCGGCGCAGGAAGGACGCGCCGGCGGACTCCTCCCCGCCGAACGCGGTCGAGCCGGCGAGCAGCCCGTCGACGAACCACTTGAAGCCGACCGGCACCTCGACCAGCTCGCGCTTCAGCTCGCCGGCCACCCGGTCGATCATCGAGGAGGACACCAGGGTCTTGCCGACCGCGGCCCGCTCGGACCATTCGGCGCGGTGCCGGTAGAGGTAGTCGATGGCGACCGCGAGGTAGTGGTTGGGGTTCATCAGGCCGCCGTCGGGGGTGACGATGCCGTGCCGGTCGGCGTCGGCGTCGTTGCCGGTGGCGACGGCGTACTCGTCGCGCCGGCCGATCAGCGAGGCCATGGCGTGCGGCGAGGAGCAGTCCATCCGGATCTTTCCGTCCCAGTCCAGCGTCATGAACCGCCAGGCCGGGTCGGTGACCGGGTTGACCACGGTCAGGTCGAGCCGGTGGGTCTCGGCGATCCGCGCCCAGTAGGCCACCGACGCGCCGCCCAGCGGGTCCGCACCGATCCGCAGGCCGGCCGCGCGGACCGCGTCGAGGTCGAGCACCGAGGGCAGCTCGTCGACGTAGGCGGTGAGGAAGTCGTACCGGCCGGTGGTGTCGGCGGCGAGCGCCCGGGCGTACGGCAGCCGCTTGACGCCGGTGAGCCCGGCGGCGATGAGTTCGTTGGCGCGGTCCTGGATCCAGCCGGTCGCGTCGGAGCCGGCCGGGCCGCCGTGCGGCGGGTTGTACTTGAAGCCGCCGTCGGCGGGCGGGTTGTGCGAGGGGGTCACCACGATGCCGTCGGCCTGCGCCCCGGGGTGGGCGCGGTTGTGGGTGAGGACGGCGAGCGAGACCGCCGGGGTGGGGGTGTAGCCGTCGGCGCTGTCGAGCAGCACGGTGACGCCGTTGGCGGCGAGCACCTCGACGGCGGTGGCCCGGGCGGGCTCGGAGAGCGCGTGGGTGTCGGCGCCGAGGAAGAGCGGGCCGGTGATGCCCTGCGCCGCGCGGTACTCGCAGATCGCCTGGGTGGTGGCGGCGATGTGGTCCTCGTTGAAGGCGGTGGCGAGGGACGACCCGCGGTGCCCGGAGGTGCCGAAGGCCACCCGCTGGCCGACGTCCTGCGGATCGGGGTGCAGCGTGTAGTAGGCCGTCACCAGCCTCGCCACGTCCACCAGGTCCTCCGGCCGCGCCTGCTGTCCGGCCCGCTCGTGCACCATCGCGTCTCCCGCGTTCGTCCTCGTACGCTCGCCGGTCGGCCCCGGCGGCGCCCCCGTCCTCACCGATCGTAACCGGCCTGCCACCTCGGTCGGCGCGGGGTCCGGGGTGCGGTCGGCGCGGGGTCCGGGGTGCGGTCGGCGGCATCCCGGGCCGTGGCCGGAACTGATCGCTCCGCACCAGCCTTGACCGCGTACTGACGTATGGTCATACCGCCGCCCTGGCAGGCATCGACCGGGGTCACCACCCTTGATCCCGCCGCAGGCGGCGCCCTAGGATCAAAGTGAAATGTCACATGGCAACGGAGCCGCCGTGAGGGATCACACCGTTCCACGCCCGGGCACCGCCACGAGCACCCTGCCCAGGCCGTTCTACTGGCTCGCCGTCGGGGACGCCGTCTCCAGCTACGGCAGCCAGCTCAACATGGTGGCGCTCAGCCTGTTCGCGTACGAGGCCGCCGGGAACGCCCTCGGCACCGCCGGGTACCTGACCCTGCGCCTGCTCGGCGGCTTCGGCGCCGGCCTCCTCGCCGGACGGATCGTCGGCCGGCTCGACCGGCGCCTGCTCATGGTGGCCTGCGCCTTCACCCAGGCCGCCGGACTGGTCGGCCTCGCACTCACCCCGGAGCACCTGCGCATCCCGGTGCTCTACCCGCTGGCACTGCTGTTCGGCGCGGCGGGCACCCTCTCCGCGGTGTCCCTGCGCAGCAGCGTCCCCGAAATGGTCGGCCCCGAGCAGCGCGCCCGCGCCAACGGCGTGCTGGTGACCGGCCGTTCGACCGCCATGGTGCTCGGTTTCGCCTCCGCCGGCGTGCTGGTCGCCTGGGCCGGGATCCACGCCGCACTGCTCACCGACGCCGCCAGCTTCGCGGTCTTCGGGATCGTGGTGCTCCGCCTGCGGCTGCGCACCCGGGCGGAGACCGCCGGGGCCCCGGCGGCGAAGGGGGAGTCCGGGGCGTCCTCGGGGACCGGGGACACCGCGCAGTCCGGCACGCCGGGCGAGGCGGCACAGCCGGGCGGCAGCAGCCGCTGGGCCGGCCTGGTGCTGCTGCGCGCCCTGCCGGTGATCGGCGCGATGGTCGCCATCCGGCTGGTGGACGCCTTCGGTTCGGCCGCGCACAACATCGGCCTGCCGGTGTTCGCCACCCAGAGCGCCCCCGACAACCCGGCCTCGGTGCTGGGCCTGTTCTGGGCGACCTGGGCGGTCGGCAGCCTCGGGGCGCACCAACTGGTCTCCCGGCTGCTGCTCAAGCACGGACGGGAGCCCGGTGAACGGGCCTTCGCCGTCGGCACCGCACTGATGTCGGCCTGCTTCATCCTGGCCTTCACCGGCCTGCCGACCCCGCTCTTCCTGCTGGTCGCACTCGGTGCCGGCCTCGCCGACGGCTTCACCGAGATCTCGTACACCACCCGCATCCAGGCCGTCGAGGACGACCGGCGCGGCCAGGCGTTCGGACTGGTCGCCAGCGCCGAGAGCCTCGGCATGGGCACCGGGATGCTGCTCAGCGCCGGGCTGCTGGAACGCTTCAGCCCGCTCACGGTGGTCGGCTTCTCGCACGCCGTGCCGATCGTGCTGGCGGCCGGGTTCCTGCTGTTCGTCGCCGTCGCCGCCCGCCGGCGCGGCACCGCCACCGCCGCCGCCCCGGTACCCGTCCCCGCCGACCACTGACCCGCCGACGGCCCGCCACGGACCGTCCGGACCCACCCTCCCGACAGCCCCACCGCCCCGCTCGCACCGCCCCGCCGACCAACCGGCCCCACCCGTACGGCCGCACCGCCCGCACGCCCCGCTCCGCCCCGTACGCGTTCCGACCCGTTCGCCCCGACGCCGCCCACCGGCCGCGCCGAGGCACCGCCGTGCCCGCAGTACCTCGCTTCCGCCCACAAAGCCCAGGAAGGTACGACAGATGAGCACCCCCGGCCCCGACCGCCAGCGGCTCGACGCCTTGGAAGGCAGGCTGCTGCGCGACCCCGACGTCGCCGACTGCGCGCTCCTCCCGGCCGGGGACCCGACGGCCGACCGGGACGGCGCAGCGGCCCCGGCGGGCACCGCCCCGGTCGCGTACGTGGTGCCCGCGGTCGGCCGGGGCACCGACGGGCTGCGCCGACGCGTCGCCGCCGAACTGCTCGACACCGCCCCCGACGCCGCGATCGTGCTGGTCGACGGCATCCCGCGGACGGCCGACGGCACACCGGACCGGCAGGCCCTCGCGGCCGCCCGCGAGCCGCACGAGCACCCCCGGCCGGCGCGGCAGCACCTGAGCCGGCTCACCCCGCACTGGCGCCCGTTCGGCACCGCCGCGGGCACCGGGCCGGGCGGGGGCACGGGCGCCGGGCCGGGCGGAGGCACGGGCGGCGGGGCCGCTGCCGAGGAGGACGCGGCACCGCCGGACGCCCCCGCCGGGGAACCCGCCGTCGCCGAGGGCCCGCCGCTGGAACCGCTGCCCGACTCCCCCACCGACCTCGCCGACGCCCTGCTGCGGGCCGCCGAGCGGCACCCCGGGCGGGGCCTGCACCTGGTGCGCGCCGACGGCGGCACCACCACCCTCCGCTACCCCGAACTCCTCGACCGCGCCCGGCGGGTGCTCACCACGCTCACCCGGGCCGGCCTGCGGCCCGGCGACCGCGCGATCCTCCAGGTGCCCGACCCGGAGCAGTACTTCCCCGCCCTCTGGGCCTGCCTGCTCGGCGGCATCCTGCCGGTCACGGTGGCCAGGCCGCCCGGCTACGACCACCCCCACCCGGTGCTGGAGAAACTGCTCAACGCCTGGGAGACCCTGAAGCACCCGGCCGTCCTGGCCGCCGGCCCGGCCGTCCCGGGGCTGGCCGGCCTCGGCGCGCTCCACCCGGACGCCGCGGCCATGCGGATCGTCCCGGTCGACCGCTCCGCCGGGGAGCCGCCCGCCGAGCCGCACGGGCCGAGCGGCGAGGTCGCGATCCTTCAGCTGTCCTCCGGCTCCACCGGCCGCTCCAAGGCGATCCGGATCCGGCACCGGGGCATCCTGGAGTACGTCGCGGGCGCCTGCCAGGAGGGCTTCGCGCCCGGCGACGCCACCGTCAACTGGCTGCCGCTCGACCACGTCGCGGGCCTGCTGATGTTCCACCTGCGCGATGTGGTGATGGCCGCCGACCAGACCCACATCCCCACCGAACTGGTGCTCGCCGAGCCGCTGTTGTGGCTGGACACGCTGGAGCGGCAGCGTGCCGCGCACTCCTGGTCGCCGAACTTCGGCTACCGGCTGGTCGCCGAGGCGCTGCGCGCGGCGCCCGACCGCCGCTGGGACCTCACCGCCGTCAAGTCCCTGATCAACGCGGGCGAGCAGTGCACCGAGTCGGTCGCCGACGAGTTCCTCGCCCGCCTCGCACCGTCCGGGCTGCGTCCCGACCACCTGCTGCTGGGCTGGGGAATGGCCGAGACCTGCACGGTCGTCACCTACAAGCGCTACGGCGAGCCCGGCGCCGTCCAGCTGCTGGCCACCGACTCGCTGACCGGCGAACTGCGGCCCCTGGAGGCCGAGTCGGCCGAGCGGCCCGGTACCCGGTTCCTCTCCATGGGCCGACCGGCGGCCGGCGCCCGGATCCGGGTGGCCGACGACCGGGGCACGGTGCTGCCCGAGCTGCGGATCGGCCGGCTGCAGATCTCCTCCGGCCGGGTCACCCCCGGCTACCTCAACAACCCGCAGGCGGACCGCGAATCCTCCACCGCCGACGGCTGGTTCGACACCGGTGACCTCGCCTACCTGCGCGACGGGGAGGTGATCCTGACCGGGCGCCGCAAGGAGATCATCATCATCAACGGCGTCCACCACTTCTGCCACGACCTGGAGGACGTGGTGTCCGCCGTCGACGGCGTGCTCTCGGGCCACGTCGCGGCCTGCGGCGTACCGGACGAACGCAGCGGCAGCGAGCAGTTGGCGCTGTTCTTCGTCCTCGCCCCGGACTCCGACCCGGACTCCGACCTGGGGTCCGACCCGGAGTCCGACCTGGGGTCCGACCGGCAGGCGGCCGTGGAGTCCGCCCCGCCGTCCGAACCGCCGTCCGACCGGAGCACCGCCCCGGACCGCGCGCCGGTCGCCGTGCCCGTGCCCGTTCCCGGCCCCGCCCGCGCGACCGCGGTGGTGGCGGCCGTCCGGGCCGCGCTGGCCGAGCGCTTCGGGCTGACGGCCGCCGTGGTGCTGCCGCTGCCCGCCGCGGACTTCCCGCGCACCACCAGCGGCAAGATCCAGCGCACCGCCGTCCGCGGCCGGCTGCTGGCCGGGGACTTCGACCCGCTGCTCACCGCCCTCGACCTCGCCGAGGGCAACGCCCGGACGGTGCCCGACACCGTACGCCGCCTGGTCTGGGAGCCCCGGCCGGCGCCCGTACGGCCCGCCCCGATCCCCGACGAAACGATCCTGCTGGTCGGTCCCACCGGCCCCGGCACCCTCGCGGACGCGCTGGCGGCGCTGCTGCCGCAGGCCGTCCGGGTCGGCCACGCGGAAACCCCCGACCCCGCGGACGCCCCCGACGGCACCCACGACACCGGCGGCCGGGACGGCTCCGGCAGCACCGACAGCGGCGGCGACACCCGGGTGCTCGACCAGCTCGCCGCCGAGGACTGGCCCGCGCTGTTCGCCGAGCTGGACGCCGCCGGACGCCGCCCGTCGCAGGTCCTGCACCTGTGGGCGCACACCGCCGACCCGGACCCGCGGTTCTGCGGCGAGGCCCTGCTCGGCCTGGCCCGCGCGCTCGCCCGCCACTACGGCACCGGGGCCGCCTCCGGCATCCGGCTGACCACCGTCAGCGCCGGGCTGCACGCCCTCGCGGAGGGTGAACTGCCCGTCCCCGCCGCGGCGCAGACGGCGGCCCTGACGGCCGGCGTGCGGGTCGAGCACCTGCTCGCCGGCGCCCGCCACCTGGACCTGCCGGGCGATGCGGCACCGGACCCGCAGGCCGTCCTGGCGTTCCTCGCCGACCCGCGGCAGGAGCCCGAGGCGGCCTGGCGCGACGGTCGCGCGTACGTCCCCCGGCTCGGTCCGCCGAGCGCCCCAGTACCGGCGAACACCGCCTCCACCGACTGCACCCCCACCGACCGCGCCCCCGGCGGCGGGCTGCTGGCACCCGGGGTGCGCCTGCTGGTGACCGGCGGGCTCGGCGGCATCGCCGCGGAGCTGCTGCCGGAACTGCTGCGCCGCTGGGGCGCCCGACTGCTGCTGATCGGCCGCACCGACCCGGACGGGGACGGACCCGCGGCCGCCGCCCGGCGGGCCGCCCTGGAGCGGCTGGTCCGGGCGGGCGGCCGGGTGGAGTACCGGTCCGTCGACGTGACCGACCGCAAGGCGCTCGCCGAGGCCGTCGCCGAGGCGGAGGCCGGCTGGGGCGCTCCGCTGGACGGGGTGCTCCACCTGGCGGGCTCCTACCGGATCGGGCTGCTGGAGGAGCTGACCGCGCAGCAGTGGCGGGAGGCCGTCGCCGCCAAGGCCGAGGGCACCGCGGCACTGGCCGAGCTGGTGCTGGCCCGGCCGGGCGCCGGCTTCGTCGGCTTCTCCTCGCTGATCGGTCTGCAGGAGGTGGTCGGCTCCGCCGGGTACGCCGCGGCCAACCGCTCCTTGGAGGCTGCTCTGGAGCGGCTGCGCCGCGAGCACGGGGTGCCCGCCTGGACGGTCTCCTGGGGCCTGTGGAGCGGTATCGGCATGAACCGGGAGGAGTCGCACGATGCGGCCGCCGCCGAACGCGGCATCGCGGTGCTCGGCGCCGCCGAGGGCCGGCGGCTGGCCACCGCCCTGCTGGCGGGCCCGCCCGGCCACTGGTTCGCCGGGCCGGACGCGGGCCGTCCCGCCGCGCGCCGCCGCCTGCTGGCGGACGCCCCCCGGCTGGTGGTCGAGGCCGCCGCGGACCCGGACGGCCCGACCGACCCGACCGACCGGGCCGACCCGACCGAGCGGCCGGTGCCCGACGCGGTCGCCGCCCCCGCGACCGCGGCCGTGACCACCCCCGTCACCGCGCCCGCCGAACTGCGGCGCAGGGTGCTGGACGCCTTCGAGGCGGTGCTCGGCGGCCCGGTCGACCCGGGCCTGCCCTTCCACGAACTGGGCATCGGCTCGGTGCAGTTGATGCGGGTGCACGCCGCGCTGGCGGCCGGCCCGGCGCCCGGGCTGGAGCCGACCGCGCTGTTCCGCCACCCGACCGTGGACGCGCTGGCCGCCCGTCTGGCCGGCGGTCCGGCCGACCCGGCGCGGCCCGCCCCGGAGCCCGTCGGGGGGTCGCGGACCGTCCCGGACGACCGGCGGATCGCCGTGGTCGGCCTGGCGCTGCGGCTGCCCGGTGCCGACACCCCCGAGCAGTACTGGCACAACATCGTGGACGGCGTGGTCAGCACCACCCGCTTCACCCCCGACCAGCTGGCGGCGGCCGGAATCCGGGAGTCCGAGTACACCCACCCGGACTTCGTGCCGGTCACCGCGCCGATCGAGGACATCGGGCACTTCGACGCCGAGGCGTTCGGCATCAGCGCCGCCGAGGCCGCCCTGATGGACCCGCAGCAGCGGCTTCTGCTGGAGACCTGCGCCCGGGCGCTGGACGACGGCGGCTACGGCGACAGCGACCCGGCGACCCGGATCGGGGTGTTCGCGGGCACCGGGATGACCCTGTACGCGCTGCGCACCTACCTCCAGCAGACCGTCGGCGCCGCCGCGGACCCGGCGCAGCCCGTCGAGGCACTGCAGTTCGCGATCGGCAACCAGGCGGACTTCGCGGCCACCCGGGTGGCGTACCGGCTCGGTCTGACCGGGCCCGCCGTGGGCGTGCAGACCGCCTGCTCGACGTCGCTGGTCGCCGTGCACCTGGCGGTGCAGTCGCTGCTCACCGGGGACAGCGACCTGGCGCTCGCCGGAGCCGCCGCGCTGCACATCCCGCAGGCGGCCGGCTACCGCTACCAGGAGGGCTCGATCCTGGCGCCGGACGGGGTCTGCCGGGCG
Source organism: Kitasatospora sp. NPDC054939 (assembly GCF_053610105.1). NCBI lineage: Bacteria > Bacillati > Actinomycetota > Actinomycetes > Kitasatosporales > Streptomycetaceae > Kitasatospora > Kitasatospora sp. NPDC054939. The sequence goes on from NZ_JBSGXP010000038.1 coordinate 30,760, forward strand.
TTCGACGAGCGGGCCGGGGGGACGGTCGGCGGCAACGGCGTGGCCGCGGTGCTGCTGAAGCGGCTCGACCGGGCGCTGGCCGACGGGGACACCGTGCACGCGGTGATCCTCGGCTCGGCGGTCAACAACGACGGCGCGGGCAAGGTCGGCTACACCGCGCCCAGCGTGGACGGCCAGGCCGCAGTGGTCGGCCGGGCCCTGGACACCGCGGGCGTACCGGCCGACAGCATCGGCTACATCGAGGCGCACGGCACCGGCACCCCGCTAGGCGACCCGATCGAGGTGCAGGCGCTCACCCGCGCCTTCCGCGCCCGGACGCAGGCCGCGGAGTTCTGCGCGCTCGGCTCGGTCAAGCCGAACATCGGGCACCTGGACACCTGCGCCGGGCTGGCCGGGCTGATCAAGGCGGTGCTCGCCCTGCGGCACGGCACGATCCCGCCGCTGGCCAACTTCACCCGGCCCAACCCGGCGCTGGGGCTGGCGGGCAGCCCGTTCGTGCTGCCCGCCGGGGCGACCGCCTGGCCGCGCGGCGCCGCGCCCCGCCGGGCCGGGGTCAGCGCGCTCGGCGTCGGCGGCACCAACGCGCACGTGGTGCTGGAGGAGCCGCCCGCACCCGACCGGGCCGGACCGGCGACCGCGCCGGACGCCGCCCCGCTCGGCCTGCTGCCGCTCTCCGCGCGCAGTCCCGAGGCACTGGCCGAGCTGGCCGCCGCCGTCCGCGACCGGTTGCGCACCGAACCGGCGCCGCGGCCGGGCGACCTGCTGCTGACCCTGGGGGCGGGCCGCCGCCCGCTGCGCCACCGGCTGGCCGTCACCGGCCACGGTCCGGCCGCGCTCGCCGAGGCGCTGGACGCGTACACCGCCGGACGGCGTTCCGGACCGGCGCACCTGTCGGCGGACGCCGGGCGCAGCGCGCAGGCGCCGGTGCTGCTGTTCACCGGCCAGGGCGCGCAGTACCGGGGGATGGCCGCAGGGCTGTACCGGGCGTTCCCGGTGTTCCGGCGGGTGCTGGACACCTGTGACCGGCTGCACCGGGAGACCTGGGGCGAGCCGCTGCTTCCGCTGCTGCTGGAGCGCGCCGACGGTGCGGAGCGCTGGACGACGGAGGCGGTGCAGCCCGCGCTGTTCGCGGTGCAGGCCGCGTACACCGCGCTGTGGGAGGAGTTCGGGGTGCGTCCGGCGGCCGTGGCCGGGCACAGCGCGGGCGAGTACGCCGCCGCGTACGCGGCCGGGGCGTTCGGGCTGGCGGACGGGCTCTTCCTGGCCGGGGTGCGGGGCCGGCTGATGCACCGCTCGACCGAGCCGGGGGCGATGACCGCCGTCCCGATCGCCGTCGAGCGGCTGGCGGAGCTCGCCGCGTGGCTGCCCGGGGTGGACCTCGCGGTGGTGAACGGCGTCGGCCAGTGCGTGCTGGCCGGCCGTCCGGCGGACGTCGCGGCGGCCGAGGCCGTGCTGGGCGTCGAGGGAGTCGAGGCCGAGCGGCTGGCCGCCGACCGGGCCTTCCACTCCCGGCTGATGGACCCGATGCTGGACGCCTTCCGCGGCCGGCTGCGGCAGATCGCCTTCCGGCCGCTGCGGCTGCCGCTGGTCACCAACCTCGGGGGTGCGGTGCTGGCCCCGGGCACGGTGCCGGACGCCGAGCACTTCGTCCGCCAGACCCGGGAGACCGCGCGCTTCGACCGGGTGCTGGCCGCGCTGGACGGCCTCGGGCACCGGCTGTTCCTGGAGGTCGGACCGCACCACACGCTGAGCGGGCTGGGCCGGCGCGAGCTGGCCGGGGCGGTGTTCGTGCCGAGCGGCCGGCGCGGGCGCGATCCCGAGCAGCACCTGCTGACCGCGCTCGGCACGCTGTGGGCACACGGCGCGCCGGTGGACTGGGCCGGGGCCGCCGGCGCCCGGCCGTGGCCGGACGGTCCCGCGCGGCGGGTCCCGCTGCCGGGACGGCCGCTTCGGCGCACCCACCACTGGTTCACCCCGCCGGCGCCCGCGACCCCGCCGGCGCCGACACCCCCGCCCACTGTGGCGTCCGTACCCGACCGCACCGCCCTGGAGGAGCCCGTCATGACCGAGACGCCCGTGCCGGCCCCGGCGGCGGAGGCCGCCGCCGAGGAGCTCGCGGCCGACCTGATCCTGCGCCGGGTGGTCGAGCAGACCGCCCGCCAGCTCGGGGTGGCGGACGAGGCGGTGGGGGCCGAGGACCCGTTCTTCGACCTCGGTGCCGACTCGCTGTCGATGATCAACATGATCCGCGACCTGGAACGGGCCTTCCGGGTCCGGGTCTCGATGCGCGAGCTGTTCGAGGAGGCGGACACCCCGGCCCGGCTGGCCGGGCTGATCGCCGGGCGGATGTCGCCGGAGGCGCTGGCGGCGCTGGTGCCCGCACCGGCGCCGGTCGCAGCCCCGGCGCCCGAGCCGGTGGCGGCGGCTGCCGTCGCGGACGCGTCTCCCGCAGCCGTCCCGGTGCCCGTGCCCCAGCCCGTACCGGCCCTGCCCGCACCCGTAGCGCCCTTGACCGCACCGCATGCAGCCGTACCGCCCGCAGCCGCCCTGTCGGCGGTCCCGGTCGCGCCGTTCGCCGCCGCCCCGGTGGTCCCGGCCGCCCCGACCGCTCCGACCTCCCCGGCTGGGGCCGACAGCGGGGCCGGCGCCGTGATCGACCGCCAGCTCGCCCTGCTCGGCCAGTTCTCCGAGCTGATGGCCCACCAGCTCACCCTGCTGGCCGGCGGCACCCCCGCTCCGGCGGCCCTGCCCGCCGCCCCGGTCCCCGCCGCCCTGCCCGCGGCACCCCAGCCGGACCAACGGCCCACCCAGCAGCCCGCCGCCCAGCAGCCCGCGCCGCCGTCCGCCCCGGCCGCGGCGCCCCAGGTGCACGGCCCCCGGGTGACCGTGGCCCGCGACTCCGGGATGGCGGCCGGCGGCCTGACCGACGAACAGCGCCGCCACCTCGACGAGCTGACCGCCCGGTTCACCGCACGCACCGCCGCGTCCAAGGCGCTCACCCAGCGCCACCGGCGGGTGCTCGCCGACAGCCGGGCGGTGGTGGGCTTCCGCTCGGCCACCAAGGAGATGCTGTACCCGCTCGCGGCCAGCCGGGCGCACGGCTCCCGGCTGGAGGACATCGACGGCAACTCCTACGTCGACATCACCATGGGCTTCGGCGTGCTGCTGTTCGGCCACGAGCCGGCGTTCGTCCAGGAGGCCGTGCGCGAGCACTTGGCGGGCGGGCTGCGGCTCGGCCCGCGCGGCGACGAGACCGGCGAGGCGGCCGAGCTGCTGGCGGAGCTGACCGGCACCGAGCGGGTGGCCTTCGCCAACTCGGGGACGGAGGCGAACGCCGGGGCGATCCGGCTGGCCCGGGCGTACACCGGGCGGGACAGGATCGTGATGTTCGAGGGCTCCTACCACGGGCACTTCGACCACACCCTGGGCCGCTCGGTCGGCTCCGGCGCGGACCGCGAGACGGTCCCGGTGTCGATCGGTATCCCGGGCAGCGCGGTCGCCGACCTGATCGTGCTCAAGTACGGCGACCCGCAGAGCCTGCAGGTGATCGAGGAGCAGGGCGACCGGATAGCGGCCGTCCTGGTGGAGCCGGTGCAGAGCCGCCACCCGGGCCGGCAGCCCGCCGAGTTCGTCCGCGCGCTGCGCGAACTGACCGCCCGCCGCGGCATCGTGCTGGTCTTCGACGAGATGCTGACCGGCTTCCGCCCGCACCTGCGCGGCGCCCGCGGCTTCTGGGGCGTCGAGCCGGACCTGTCGACGTACGGCAAGGTGCTCGGCGGCGGCTTCCCGATCGGGGCGATCGCCGGGCGCGCGGCGGTGATGGACGGCATCGACGGCGGCTTCTGGCAGTACGGGGACGCCAGTTACCCGCCGAACGACACCACCTTCTTCGGCGGTACCTACATCCAGCACCCGCTGTCGATGGCGGCCTGCCGGGCGGTCCTGCGGCACTTCAAGGAGCAGGGCCCGGCGCTGCAGGAGCGGCTGAACGCCCGCACCGACGAGCTGGCTTCGACCCTCAACGCGTTCTTCGCGGACGAGGAGTTCCCGCTCTCGCTGGCCCACTTCGGCTCGCTGTTCCGCTTCGAGCCGCGCGCCGACATGGAACTGCTCTTCCCGCACCTGCTCACCCGGGGCGTGTACATCTGGGAGTGGCGCAACTTCTTCCTCTCCACCGCGCACTCGGACGGCGACGTGGAGTTCGTGGTCGACGCCGTCCGCGAGTCGCTGCGGGACATGCGGCGCGGCGGTTTCTTCCCGTCCGCCCGGCCGGTCCCGGTCCCTGCACCCCGCCGCGAACTGCCCGGTACCGACGCCCCCGCACTTCGCCGCGAACTGCCCGACACCCACGCCCCCGCACGGCAGGACGCCGCGCCGACCCCCGCACCCGCGCCCGTGCCCGCGGCCCCGGGGGACCCGGACCGGCCGGTGGACTTCAGCCTCTACTTCTTCGGCGACTACCCGGTCGACACCCGCCCCGAGGACCGCTACCGGATCGTGCTGGAGAGCACCCGGTTCGCCGACCGCAACGGCTTCCACGCGGTCTGGCTGCCCGAGCGGCACTTCCACTCCTTCGGCGGGATCTTCCCCAACCCCTCGGTGCTGGCCGCCGCGCTGGCCCGGGAGACCGAGCGGATCCGCCTCAACGCGGGCTGCGCGGTGCTGCCGCTGCACCACCCGGTGCGGGTGGCCGAGGAGTGGTCGGTGGTGGACAACCTGTCCGGCGGGCGGGTCGGCCTCGGCTGCGCCAGCGGCTGGCACCCCAACGACTTCCTCTTCGCCCCCGAGAACTACGGCTCCCACAAGGAGCTGATGCACGGTCAGATCGACACCGTCCGGTCGCTGTGGCGCGGCGAGCCCTACCGCGGCCGCAACGGCAACGGCGAGGAGATCGAGGTCGGGCTGCACCCGCGGCCGCTGCAGGAGCTGCCGCCGATGTTCACGGCGATCGTCGGCAACCCGGACAGCTTCCGCGAGGCCGCCCGGCACGACCTCGGGGTCATCACCAACCTGATGACCCAGGACGTCGCGACGCTGGCCGCCAACATCGCGCTCTACCGGCGCACCCGCGCCGACCACGGCCTCGACCCCGAGGCCGGCCGGGTGGTGGTCCTGGTGCACACCTACCTCGGCGCCGACCTCGCCACCGCCCGCGAGCAGGCGTACCGGCCGTTCTGCTCCTACCTCCGCTCCTCCCTCTCGCTGTTCGGCCAGGTCGCCAACAGCCTCGGGCTCACCCTCGACTACGAGAACACCCCGGAGGAGGACCTCGAATTCGTCCTGGAGCGCGCCTACGAGCGCTACTGCGCCTCCCGCGCCCTGATCGGCACCCCGGAGAGCGTCCAGGGCGTCCTGGACTCGCTGCGCGCGGCCGGCGCCGACGAGATCGCCGCCTTCGTCGACTTCGGCCTCTCCCCCGAGCTGGTCGCCTCCGGGATGCCGCACCTGGACGCGCTGCGCCGCGCCACCGCCGAACCCCGCGAGCGGCGCGCCGTGCTCTCGTACGCGCAGCAGCGGATGTGGTTCCTGCACCGGATGCTGCCCGACAGCTCCCGCTACAACGAGGTCAAGGCGATCGCCCTGGACGGCCCGGTGGACCGCGAGGCGCTGGCCGCCGCGCTGCGTGCGCTCGCCGACCGGCACGGCGCGCTGCGCACGGTCTTCCGCGAGCAGGACGGCGAGCCGTACCAGGTCGTGCTCCCCGCGGTGGACGTGCCGCTGGTCGTCGAGGACGCCCCGGCCGGGCCGGACCCGGAGCAGGCGGTACGCGCCCTGGTCGCCGAGGAGGGCGCGCACTGCTTCGACCTGGCCGAGGGGCCGCTGCTGCGCACCCGGCTGCTGCGGCTCGCCGCGGAACGGCACGTGCTGGTCCTCTCGATGCACCACATCGTGATCGACACGCTGTCCGCGGTGGTGATCACCCGCGAGTTGGGCGAGCTGTACCGCGCCGCGCTGGAGGGGCGCCCGGCGGCGCTGCCGGCCCTGGCGACGAGCTACGCCGGGTTCGCGGCCGACGAGCGGGCCCGGGTGGCCGAGGGCGCGTACGCGGAGAGCCTGGCGCACTGGCGCAAGGTGCTCGGCGGGGAGCTGCCGGTGCTCGCGCTGCCCACCGACCGCCCGCGTCCGCCGGTGCCGGACGGCCGCGGGCGTGCCTTCGTCCGACTGCTGCCGGCCGAACTCTCTGACGGCGTGCGCGAGTTGGCGAGGTCGAGGCGGTCCACCCTGTTCATGGTGCTGCTGACCGCCTTCGCCGGGGTGCTGCACCGCTTCAGCGGCCAGGACGAGATCGTGCTCGGCACCCCGGTCGCCAACCGCACGGAGGGCACCGAGGACCTGGTCGGCTTCTTCGTCAACACCCTCGCGCTGCGGCTCGACCTGTCCGGCGAGCCCGCCTTCGAGAAGCTGCTCTCCCGGGTGCGGGCCACCGCGCTGGACGCCTACGAGCACCAGCAGCTGCCATTCGAGGTGCTGGTCCAGGAGCTGAACCCGGAGCGCGACACCAGCCGCAACCCGCTCTTCCAGGTGCTCGTGGAGTTCGAGAACCACGCGCTCTTCGAGCTCGACCTGCCCGGCCTCACCGCCCGCCCGCTGGACGACGTGGTCGACAAGGCCGGCTTCGACCTGACGCTGTTCCTCACCAACCTGCCGGACGGCCTCCGCTGCCACGTCGAGTACGCCACCGCGCTGTTCGACCGGGAGACCGTGGACCGGCTGCTGTCCGCCTTCGAGCAGCTGCTGACCGCCGCGGTCGCCGCACCCGACCGCCCGCTCGCCGAACTCCTGCCGGGCGGTGGGGCGGTGGAGACCGGAGCGCCCGTCGAGCGGGTCCCGCTGCGCGAGCGGCTCGCCCGCACGCTCGCCGAGCACCCCGGCCGCACCGCCGTCCTCACCCCCGACGGCACGGCCGTCGACTACCGCGAACTGCACGACCGCGCCGAGCGGTTGGCCGCCCTGCTGGCCGCCGCCGGGGTGCGCGCCGGCACGCCGGTGGCCACCCTGCTGCCGCGCTCCGCCGACCAGGTCGCCGCCCTGCTCGCCGTGGTGCGCCTCGGCGCCGTGCACGTACCGGTCGACCCGGTGAACGGCCCCGAGCGCTGCCGCCTGATCGCCGCCGACAGCGGCGCCCCCGTCCTGCTCACCTCCGGCGCCGTGGACCGCCTCGGCATCCCGCTGCCGGCCGTCCTGGTCGAGGACGACACCCCGGTGCCGCCCGCCCCGCCCGCGGTCGACCCGGACCCCGAGTCGCCCGCGTACTGCCTGTACACCTCCGGCACCACCGGCCGCCCCAAGGGCGTCCTGATGCCCTACCGCGCCCTGGCCGCCCTGATCGACTGGAACACCGCCCAGCACCCGCCGCGGCGCACCCTGCAGTACGCCTCCTGCGGCTTCGACGTCTCCGTCCAGGAGGTGCTGACCGCGCTGTCCGGCGGCGGCACGCTGGTCCTGCTCGACGAGGCGACCCGCTACGACGCCCGCGCCCTCGCCGAGCACCTGCGGCGCACCCGCACCGAGCGGATCCACCTGCCGCACACCACCCTGACCGGGCTGCTGGACGCGCTCGCCGAGGAGCCGGTGCCCGACCTCCGCGAGATCGTCTCCGGCGGCGAGCAACTGCTGCTCACCCCGGCGCTGCGTGCCTTCCTCGGCCGCCACCCGCAGTGCCGGCTGGTCAACCACTACGGCCCCACCGAGACCCACGCGGTCACCGCGGTCGAGGTGCCGGCCGACGGCCCCGACCACGCGCCGATCGGCCGGCCGGTCCCCGGCAGCCGGATCCTGCTGCTCGACCGCGCCGGGCGCCCGGTGCCGCACGGCGCGGTCGGCGAGATCCACGTCCTCGGCGAGCAGGTCGCCCTCGGCTACCTGAACCGCCCGGAGGAGACCGCCGCCGCCTTCACCGCCACCCCGCAGGGCCTGCGCTACCGCACCGGGGACCTCGGCCGGCTGCGGCCCGACGGCAGCCTCGACTACCTCGGGCGGATCGACGAGCAGGTGAAGATCCGCGGCTACCGGATCGAGCCGGGCGAGGTCGAGAACGTGCTGCGCGGCGTCCCCGGGGTGCTCGCCGCCGCCGTCGCCCCGCAGTCCGGGCCGCACGGCACCGCGCTCGCCGCCTGGGTCGTACTCGACCCGGGCACCGGACCGGACCGGGTCCGGGACGCCCTGGCGGACCGGCTGCCCGAGCACATGGTGCCCCGGCTCTGGGCCGCCACCGACACGATCCCGCTGACCCGCAACGGCAAGCTGGACCGGGCCGCCCTGCCGCCCGCCGCACCGCTGGGCGCCGCCGACGGGGCCCCGCCCGCCACCGGGCTGGAGCGGCTGCTCCAGCGGATCTGGGCGGAGGAGCTGAAGGTGTCCGACCCGGGGGTGGAGACCTCCTTCTTCGACCTCGGCGGGCACTCGCTGGCCGCCACCCGGCTGCTCAACCGGGTCCGCGAGGAGGCCGGGCTGGAACTCGGCGTCCTGGAGTTCTTCCGCCGTCCGACCGTCCGGGGCATGGCCGACCGCGCCACCGCCGCCGCCCCGGCCGAGACCTTCGAGCGGGGGACGCTGTGAACGGGACGCCGGGCACACCGGGCACGCCTGAGCCGACCGGTCGGACCGAACAGGCCGAGCAGGCCGAGCGGGACTGGAGCGAACTGGTCCGGCTGCTGGACGCGCGGGAGGTCGTGCTGTCCACCGCCGGCGAGCGGCTGGAGTACCTCGCCCCGCCCGGGGCGATGGACGCGGAACTCGTCGCCCTGGTGAAGGGCTCGCGCGAGCGGCTGCTCGCCACCCTCACCGGCGGCGGCACGGCCGAGGCCGCCGCCCCGGCCGGCATCGCCCAGGCCCGGATGCACCGCGGCCACGGCCGGGCCGCCGACCCCAGCCTGTGGAACATCACGCTGCGCATCGGGCTCCGGGGGCCGCTCGACCCGGCCCGCCTGGAGCGGGCGCTGGCCGCCCTGGTGGCCCGCCACCGGAGCCTGCGCACCCGCTTCGTCCCGTCCGACCTGGGCGTGCTCCAGCAGGTGCACCCCGCAGGACCGGTGCCGCTGCCGGTCACCGACCTCGCCGGCCTCGACGAGGTCGGCCGGCGGAACGCGGTCGCCGCCGCCACCCGCGCGGAGACCGGCACCCCGTTCGACCTAGCCGTCCCGCCGCTGCTGCGCGCCCGCCTGCTGCGCTCGGCCGCGGACCGCCACGTGTTGTTCCTGACGGTCCACCACATCGCCCTGGACGGCTGGTCGCTGGCCACCCTGCTGGAGGACCTCGGCGCCCTGTACGGCGATCCGGACGCCGCACTGCCCGACCCCGGCTCGATGATCGAACACGCCTGCTGGGAACGGACCGTGGTCACCCGGGACGCCGTCCGCCGGGCCACCCGCCGGTACGCCGACCGGCTGGCCGGGCTGCCGCTGACCGTCCCCCTGCCCACCGACCGGCCGCGGCCGGACCGGCGCTCCGGCCGCGGCGGCATCCTGCACTTCCGGCTCGCGGCCGACCTCACCGCGGCCCTCACCCGCCGTGCGGCGCAGCGCTCCACCACCCCGGCGGCGGTGGTGCTGGCCGCCCTCGGGGACCTGCTGCACGAGGTGACCGGCGCCGACGAGACGCTGGTGATGCTCTCCACCGCCAACCGGCGGCGGCGCGAGCACGAGCGCCTGGTCGGCCTGCTGACCACCAACCTGCCGGTGCGGCTGCCCGGACGGGCCGCCGGGGGCTTCGACGCCCTGGTGGACCTGGCCGGCCGGGCGCTGGCGACCACCGTCGACGACGCGGAGGTGCCGTTCGGCCTGTGCACCGAGCCGCTGCGGGAGCTGGGGCTGGAGCTGCCGCCGTCCTTCCCACAGCTGCTGCTGGCGATGCAGACCACGCCGGCGCCGGTGCTGGAGCTGGCGGGCCTGGAGGTCGCCGTGGAGGACCTGCCCGGCAGCGCCGCCCGCTGCGACCTGCTGCTGATGCTCAGCCCCGACGCGGACGGCATGGCCGGGGTCGCCGAGTACGACGCCGACCTGTTCGACGAGGGCACCGTGCGCGGCTGGCTGGACGGCCTCGTCGCCCGGCTCTCGGCGGGGCTGCTGGGGTAGGGCCGGTCCCACGCACCCTGCTCCGGGCCGGCCGACGGTTCGTCACGGTCGGCCAACGGTCGGCCCGGAGCGGGTTCCCCGGGCGGACGTGCGGGTACATCCGGTACGACCGCCGTCCGGTGGTGCGGCGGATCCTCCCGCACCGGGCCGCGGACGACTGCCTCGGCTCGTCAAGGGAGGCCGTGCCATGCCCCTCCAGCCCTCCGTCGACCCCCGCGCCCAGGACGTCCGTACCGTACGGCGCCTGCGTCTGGGCGTCGGCGTCATCGGATTCCTGCTGCCGATCGTCCTGCCCCTCGGCAACAGCCTCACCTCCTCCCGCCTCGCGGTGCTCAGTTCGATGAGCGCCTCGTACTACAGCGACATGCGGGACGTGTTCGTCGGCGGCCTCTGTGCCGTCGGCGTGTTCCTGATCTGCTACCGCCACGACCGCCGCGAGGACCGGCTCAGCTCGGTGGCCGGCGTCCTCGCCGTCCTGGTGGCGCTGCTGCCCACCGAGCCGCCCTCCTCGGTGGAGCCGGACCCGAGCCCGCTCCAGCAGACCGTCGGCCTGCTCCATCTGGGCTGCGCCGCGGGCCTGTTCGGGGTACTGGCGTACTTCTGCCTGCGGTTGTTCGCCGACTCCCCGAGCTCCGGCGGGCGGCGGCCGGCCCGCGACTGGGTGTACCTGGTCTGCGGCTGGGTCATCGTGGCGTGCATCGCGGTGGCCACCGTGGCGGCCGTGCTGCACCTCGCCTGGGACGCGCCGCTGACCCCGACCTACCTGGCCGAGGCGGTCTCGGTCTTCGCCTTCGGGGTGGCCTGGCTGGTGAAGAGCGAGGCGGTGACGGCGCTCGTCCCGCGCGGCGGGCCGGCCACCGCCGTCGCCGATCCCTGAGCGGCGGGACGCCCGAACAACGGCTCCTGCGCCCGAGCCCTGACCGCCCGGACACCCGGCCCTGCGCCCGAGCCCCGGACAGGGCCTATCCGGCCGGGCGCAGGGCCGCGACGGTGGCGGCCGGGTCCTCCGCGTAGAAGCGGAACGCGCGGGCCGTCGAACGGCCGCCCAGGGCACGGGTGAAGGCCAGCGGTTCGGTCAGCTCGACGGTCACCGTGGTCTGCCCGCCGATCCCGAGGTCGGCCGTACCGTCCTCCCCTACGGCGGCCAACCGGCTGTCGGGGTACCGGCGTTCGACCCGGACCGCGGCGATCCGCCCGGCCGGGATGCGGATGTCGACCAGCGCCCCGTAGCGCAGCCGCAGCGAGCCGTCGGCGCCCACCACGTGCGGGCGCACCACGCAGGAGGCGTGCAGGGCGACGACGAACCAGATCCCCCACAGGTCGAGCAGCAGGACCGCGCGGTGCACGGCGGGCCAGGGGATCAGCAGCGCCAGGGCGACCGTCTCGACGACCGAGACGAACAGGAACACCGCCGTCGCGAGGGCCTGCGCGGAGGCGTACGGCACGGCGAGGCCGCCCTCGGACACCCCGTGCGGACCGCGCCGGGCCACCCAGCGGAGCAGCGCGACGGTGAGGCGGATCTCGTGCACGGCGAGCCGGCGCAGCGGTACGGGGACGCCGGCCACCAAACGCTCCACCAGGCGTCTCACCAGACGCTCCACCGGGCCCCGTGCGGGGCCCTCCAGCCGGGTGCGCACCCGGGCGTGCAGCGGGGCCCGCCCCGGGGCGGCCGGGCGGGCGGGGCGGCGCGGACGGGCGCTCACCGGGCACGCTCCTGCATCAGCTCGATCGCCCGGCGCACGGCCGCGGCCTGGGCGGGGGCGAAGTCCGCGAAGAAGGCGTCGGCGAAGCCGCCGTCGGCCGGCTCCCCGCCGGCCGCGGAGAGCCGCATGGCCCGCACCGCCTCGTCGGGTACGGCGGCGGAGACGGCCCGGGCGACGGCCTCGATCCGGGGGTCGTCGAGCGCCGCATCGGCCAGTTCGTCCAGGCGGGCGTACACCTCGTAGGCCCGTTCGACGGCCTGCGGGTCGGAGCCGAGGGCGTGCAGCATCCCGTCGAGCCAGCCGCGGTCGCCGCCCGGTGCGCTGCTCTCCAGCAGGGCGAGCAGTCGGCGCTCCTTGGCCGCCATGGCCGGTTCGGGGCCGGTCCTGCGATCGGCCTCGCGGGCCATGTCGGCGAAGACGGCGGCGAGTTCGGGCGAGACCGGCCCCTCGGCGGGCAGGCCGCCGGCCGCCTCGGCCCGGGCGAGCAGGTCGGCCAGCCGGGCGCGGCGCTCGCGGATCTCGTCCTCCTGCCGGGCGAGGTCGGCGTCGAGTCCGGCCAGGACCTCGACGAGTTCCTTGCCCGCGTCGTCCGCGAGGACGTCGCGGACCTCGTCGAGGCCGAGTCCGAGTTCGACCAGCCGGCGGATCCGGGCGAGTTCGACGGCGTCCCGCAGGGAGTACTCCCGATAGCCGTTGGACTGGCGCGGAGGTTCGGGCAGCAGCCCGATGCGGTGGTAGTGCCGCACCGCGCGGGTGGTGATGCCGACCAGGCCGGCGAGTTCTCCGATACGCATGGCACCCAGTAGAGACCCTGTCGCTGCGACAAGGTCAAGCACCGCCGGGCGCCCCGAACGGGCGGGTGATCTGGACACCTCAAACCAGTGAGCCCCACCCTCTAGATGAAGATGATTATCAAGCGCTACTGTGGCTCCCGCCGCTCGCACCGGAGCCGAGCCGGCGCCACCCCTCGCCGTCGCCACCATGCTCCGGCGCGGGTCGGCACCCCCACACCTCCTGCCGCACACCGGCAGTCCGTCAGGGCGGGAACATGGCCGACAGGACCCCCACAGCCACCGCACCACCCCCGCGCACCGCACCCCACCGGCCACCGCCGGGCACCCCGGAGCGCCCCCCTCGAACCGGACCAGGCGCCCGCCGGATCGCCGCCGTCGCCGCACCGGCCGCCGTCGGCGCCGCCGTCCTGCTGCTCGGCACCGGCTTCCTCGGCAGCTCGACCGCGCCCGCCCTCGCCACCTGGCGCACCGTCCTGATCGCCATCGTGGTGCAGGGCGTGCCGTTCCTGCTGCTCGGCACCGTGGTGTCGGCCGCGATCGGCGCGTTCGCCCCGCCCGACCTGTTCAGCCGTCTGCTGCCGCGCCGTCAGGCCCTTGCCGTGCCGGTGGCGAGCGCCGCCGGAGTGGTGCTGCCGGGTTGCGAATGCGCCTCGGTGCCGGTCGCCGGCAGCCTGATGAAGCGCGGGGTCGCCCCCGCCGCGGCCCTGGCCTTCCTGCTCTCGGCCCCGGCCGTCAACCCCGTCGTGCTGGTCTCCACCGCCGTCGCCTTCCCCGGGCAGCCCGAGATGGTGGCCGCCCGGCTGCTCGCCTCGCTGCTCGCCTCCGCCGCGATGGGCTGGCTCTGGCTGCGGTTCGGCCGGGAGGAGTGGCTGCGGCTGCCCAAGGCGTCCGAGGAGCACGAGGAGGACGACGGCCCGCTCGCCCGCTTCGGCCGCGGCCTGCAGCACGACTTCCTGCACGCCGGCGGCTTCCTGGTGGTCGGCGCCGCGGCGGCCGCCACCTTCAACGTCCTCGTGCCGCCCGCCGTGCTCGACGCCTTCGCCGGCTCCCCCTGGCTGCAGGTCCTGGCCCTCGCCCTGCTGGCCGTGGTGCTCGCCGTCTGCTCCGAGGCCGACGCCTTCGTGGCCGCCTCGCTGACCGGCTTCTCCCCCACCGCCCGGCTCGCCTTCATGGTCGTCGGCCCGATGGTCGACCTCAAGCTGATCGCCCTGCAGTCCGGGGCCTTCGGCCGCTCCTTCGCCGCCCGCTTCCCCGCCGCGACCTTCGTCGTCGCCGTCCTCGCCAGCATCGCCGTCGGAGGGATCCTGCTGTGAGCCGCGTCCGCGTCCTCGTCCCCCCGCTGCTGCTCGCCCTGCTCGGCGGCGCCCTGCTGCGGATCACCGTCGGCAGCGACGTCTACCTCCAGTACGTCAAGGAGGGCCTGTACGTCCCGCTCGTCCTCTCCGGCGCGGTCCTGGTGCTGGTCGGGGCCGCCAACGCCGTGCACGGTCTGCGGCCCCGGCGGGAGCCCGTCCTACGCTTCAGCCGGGCCGCCGACGGCAGCGCCCAGTGGCACCGGGCCGAACCCGGCGGGCAGCCGCACGACCACGCCGGGCCCGGCGGACACCACGGGCACGGGGGTCACGGCGGGCACGGGTCGCACGGGGGCGGGCACGACCACTCCGCCGTACCGCGGGTCGCCGGTCTGCTCGCCGTCCCCGCGGTGGCGCTGATCTTCTTCGCCCCGCCCGCCCTCGGCGCGTTCACCGCCCAGCGCGAGGGCACCACCGCCCCGGTCGAGCAGGTCGAGTACGCCGGGCTCACCCCCGACCGGCCGACCACCCCGATGTCGCTCACCGAGTTCATCGGGCGCAGCCAGGACCCGGCGCGGAGCCTGGAGGGCCGTACCGTCCGGCTGACCGGCTTCGCCGCGCCCGGCGCCAAGGCCGGCGAGTGGTACCTCAACCGGCTGACCGTCAACTGCTGTGCGGCCGACGCCCGTCGGCTGCGCGTCCAGGTGGTCGGCCCGGGCGCGGCCCCGGCCACCGACAGCTGGGTCGAGATCACCGGCACCTGGCAGGCCGTCCCGGGGGTCGCGCCGACGGCCGCGCCCCGGCTGGTGCTCCAGGAGGTCCGCCCGGTCCAGGCCCCGCGCAACCCCTACCGCGACGTCGCGCCCGGCACGGCGTAGGGCCCGATACGGCACAGTGCACGACCCCGGCGACCCCTGCAGGTCGGCGGGGTCGGCGGCCCCGGCGGGGTCGGCGCGCCTGCCGGGACGGCCGGACGGCGGGTGGGAGGCTCGCGTGTCCCCGTCCGCACGAGCACACCCGGGCCGCCGATGACCGTCTCCGTCGCCCTGTTCACCCAGGACCTGCGCCTGCACGACAATCCCGTACTGTTCGCCGCCCAGCGGTCCGCGGAGCAGGTGGTGCCGCTGTTCGTCCTCGACCCGGACATCGCGGCGGCCGGCTTCGCGACCGCCAACCGGTCGGCCTTCCTCGGCGACTGCCTGGCCGACCTGGACGCCTCGCTGCGCCGGCTCGGCGGGCGCCTGGTGGTCCGGCGCGGCCGGCCGGCGGAGCAGGCGGCCCGGGTCGGCGGAGGAGTGCGGCGCGTCCTCGGTGCACGTGGCCGCCGGGGTGAGCGCCTTCGCCCGGGCCCGCGAACACGCCCTGCGGGAGCGGTTGGGCGAGCGGCTGCACGTCCACGACGCCTCGCTCACCGCTACCGTCCCCGGCGAGGTCGCCCCCGCGGGCAAGGACCACTACGCGGTCTTCACCCCCTATCTGCGGGCCTGGCAGCAGGCGCCGCGCCGCACGGTGCACCGCGCCCCGCGCACGCTCCGCACCCCGGACGGCCTCTCCGGCGTGGCCGTGCCCCGGCCGCGGCCCGACTCCCCCGGCCTGCCGCCCGGCGGGGAGGAGGCGGGCCGCCGGGCGTGGCGGCGATGGCGCTCGGACGGCGGCCTGGACCGCTACGAGGAACGGCACGACGACCTCGCCGCGGACGCGACGTCACGGCTCTCGCCCTACCTGCACTTCGGCTGCCTCTCCGCGACCGAACTCGTCGAGGACGCCGAACGGCACGGCGGCAGCGGCGCCGCGGCGTTCGTCCGGCAGGTGGTGTGGCGGGAGTTCCACCACCAGGTGCTCGCCGCGCGGCCCGCGGCGGCCTGGTCCGACTACCGCGGCAAGGGCGACCGGTGGCTGCCCGACGGGCCGGAGTGCGACGCCTGGCGGGAGGGCCGGACCGGGTACCCGATCGTCGACGCGGGGATGCGCCAGCTCGCCCACGAGGGCTGGATGCACAACCGCGCCCGGCTGGTGACGGCGTCCTTCCTCACCAAGACGCTGTACCGGGACTGGCGGATCGGCGCCCGGCACTTCCTCTCCCTGCTGGTCGACGGCGACATCGCCAACAACCAGCTGAACTGGCAGTGGGTGGCCGGCACCGGCACCGACACCCGGCCGAACCGGGTGCTCAACCCGCTCGCCCAGGCCGACCGGCTCGACCCGGACGGCGCCTACGTCCGCCGCTGGGTGCCCGAACTGGCCGGGCTGCCCGGCCGCTCCGTCCACCGCCCCTGGCGGCTGGACAGCCCGCCGGCCGACTACCCCTCGCCCGTCATCGACCCCGACCGGCTCTCGGCCCGCCTCCGCGCGGCCCGCGGACTGGACTGACCCGGGCGAACGGTCCCCCGGGACCGGTTCCCCGGGCCTCCGGGACCTGGCGGGCGGTGGGCGGGGACGGTGGGCGCGTTCTCAGGCCCGGTCGCGGCCGGCCGCGACGAGGACGGGCTGCGCGGTGGCGGCCGGGGGTGCGGCGGGTTCGGGCCGGGCGGCGGGGCGGCGGCCGGCGAGCCGGCAGCCGAGGCAGTCCCGGTGGCCGCGGCGGGCGGCGGTGTCCCGGACCCGCCAGTCCCACTGGTCGGCCGGCCGCGGGCCGCCGGGCTTGCCCCAGCCCGCGAGGTGCAGCAGCCAGGTGGTGACGGCGGCGAGGACGACGACGCCCGTCCCGACCGCCAGGCCGACCGGTGAGCCGGCGGCGAACGCGACGCCCGCGACCAGGCTCCCGGTGAAGGCGAGGGCGGTCCCGGTCCATCCGGCGACGGTGTGGCCCATGTCATGATCGCCGTGGATGCTCATGTCGACTCCCTCGGGGTGCGACGATCCGGCGGACCGCTGGTACGGCCCGCACAAGAAGTCTTACAATCTAAGTAACTTAGATGCTAAGGGGAATCTGGGTGGAGGGCAAGGCACGCCCCGAGGCGGCGGCCCCGCAGGCGCTGTACGCGATGGACCGGTTCGTCGCGCTCGCACAGTTCGGCCAGCAGGGCATCGCCGCCCGGCTCGGGCTCAACGTCACGGATCTGACCTGCCTCGGCTTCGTCATCGAGGCCGCGCTGGCGGGCCGGTCGCTCGCGGCCGGCGACCTCGCCGACCAGGCCCGGCTGACCACCGGCGCGGTGACGGGCGTGCTCAACCGCTTGGAGAAGGCGGGATACGCGCGCCGGGAGGCGGATCCCGGCGACCGCCGCCGGGTGCGGGTGGTGATGGAGGAGGGCGCGCAGGCCCGCCTCCTGGAGGTCTACGGTCCCTTCTACGAGCGGATCAACGCCCTGTTCGCGGACTACACCCCCGACGAGACCGCCGTCCTCGCCGACTGGTTCACCCGCGCCCGGGACGCCCTGCAGGTCTCGCTGGAGGAGCTCCAGGAGTGACACCGGGGCGGGCCCGCCGCGCGCACCGCGGCCCCGCCCCGCCCGGCCCGCCCGGCCCGCCTGGTGGCGCCTCCCCCCGGTAGCGCCTCGCGGTCTGCCGAGGTCCCGGCTCAGGTCTCGCGCTGCGGGCGGTACTCCTCCTCCGTCACGCCGAAGGTCCAGGCCACGCCCGCGCGGGCGGTGCGGATGCCGGGCGGCACCCGCAGCCAGTAGGTGCGGAAGGTGCCGTCCGGCTCCGCGGTGGAGTTGACCACCTCGACCATCACCACCGGCTCGTCGTCCGGCAGGACGATCTCCCACAGCACCCCCGTCTCGTCCCGGTGCCGCGGCTTGGCCCCCGAGTCGGCGAGGTAGCGCTCGTAGCCGTAGTGCTCCAGCATCACGCGGCGCAGCTCGGCGTTCTCCTCGGTGCGGATGCGCTCGGCGGTGAGCGTGCCGAGACCGGCCAGGAAGTCCGGCGGGACGGGCATGCCGCGCCAGGCGTGCAGCGCGAAGCCGTCGGCGTAGGCGAGGGCGGGGCCGTCGGCGCGATCGAGTCGGCCCGCCTCGTCCCGGTGGAGGGCCAGCGGCCGGTCGCTCACCAGGGCGACACGCTCGTACGGCCACCACCAGCCGGCCCCGCGGGCGACCTCGGCGAGGGCGGCGGGCCCGGCGGACTCCCCGTCGGCGCCGCCGTCCCCGGCCACGTCCCCGATCACGTCCGCGGTTCCGTCCCCGGCCGGTGCGCCGAACGCGCCCGCGGCCTCCAGGGCGGCGAGCCAGGGTGCGTCGTGCTGGCCGCGCACCGCGTCGAGCAGGGCGAGCCGGACGGCGGTGCGCCGGGTCAGGGCCCAGGTCACCACCGCGTCGTCGTCCCGCTCGAAGTCCGGCTCCGGGCCGAGCCGGTCCAGGACGGCGTCCCGGATGCGGTCGGCCAGCGCGTTGGTGGCGGGCCCGAGCTCGCCGCCGGTGAGCGCCCAGAGCGGCGCCCAGCCCTGCGGGCCGACCCGCTCGACGGCCCGCCGCCGCGCCCGGTCCCAGGTGCGGGTGCGCACGGCCTCGCGGACGCTCACCGCACCGGCCCCGCGCAGCTCCAGCGCCGCCGCCACCGCTTCGAGCGGCGAGCCGCACCACCGGACCTCCGCGGGCTCGGGCAGCCCGGCCGCCCGGTAGGCGGCGCGCACCGCACGCTCCACCGCCGCCCGGTCGCCGGGGCCGGTCGCCGCCGCGCTCGCCCGCCAGCGGGCCGTCACCTCGCCGGGTGCGTCCGTCGGTTCCGTCACCGTCATGCCCTCCACGCTCCTGCTCCGCCGTTCCGTTCCGTTGTCCCGTGACCGCCGCCGCGCGCGGGTCAGTCCGCCACCACGCGCACCGCGCCCGGCACGTACTCCCGCTGCCGCACGACCCGGTACCAGCCCCTGGGCAGCGGGATCGCCGCGTGCTCCTCGTGCACCACCCGGCCGCCCTCGGGCAGGTGGAGCCAGCCCGAGCCGAACGGCCCGCCCTCCCGGCGCAGCTCCCCCGGGCCGACCACGGCGTGCGCGTGGCCGGTGACCTCGCCGAGTGCCAGCACCATGCGGCCCCGCGCGTCCCGCGGCTGCACGGCCGCCGCCGCGACCCGGGCCGGCACCGCATCCTCCGGCACCGGCACGATCAGCACATCACCCTGGCGATACATCAGGCCTCCCCGGCAGCACGTACGGACCCCCGCCGGTCCGGCGGGGCGTCGGAATCCCACGCTCCGAACGCTAGGACAGGGGACCGACAACGCGGCCCGGCCCCGGCCGCACCTCGCCCGCACCTCGCCCGAGCCGCCGTCCGGGCCACGGCCGCGGGCACGGCACCGGACACGGCACCGGGCACAGGACCGGGCGCGGCACCCGGGCACCGGTCTGTCGGGGGCGGCTGATAGACAGATCCCGTCCGGGATCCACGAGGTACAGCGCCGGGAGCAGCGCATGACGGTCAACCACCACATCGAGCAGTTCCACGGGCTGCCCGTCCTCGACCTGCGGCACGCCGTCGAGGAGGGCGCCGACCTGCCGGACGCGGCCGGGGTCGCCTGGAAGATCGGCACCGACTACGACAGCGAGTACGAGTTCCCCGCCCTGTGGGAGCACTTCCTCGACGCCGTGGACACCGACCGGGTGCGCGCCGTGGTGATCGGGCAGTGGTCCGAGGAGCCGGAGAACCTCGCCCCGTCGCTGGAGCTGGTCACCGCCGCCGCCGGGCGGCTGCCGGCGCTGCGCGGGCTCTTCCTCGGCGACATCACCTACGAGGAGTCGGAGATCTCCTGGCTGGAGATGTGCGACGTCACGGCGCTGCTGACGGCCTTCCCCGCGCTGGAGGAGCTGGTGGTGCGCGGCGGCGACGGCCTGGAGCTCCAGGAGGTGCGGCACGAGCACCTGCGCGCCCTGCGCTTCGAGGCGGGCGGGCTGCCGGCCGCGGTGGTGCGCCGGATCGCGGCCTGCGGCTTCCCCGCCCTGGAGCGGCTGGAGCTCTGGCTCGGGGTGGAGCACTACGGCGGCGACACCCGGATCGAGGACCTCGCCCCCTTCCTGGACGGCGCGGCCTTCCCCGCGCTGCGCCACCTCGGCCTGCAGAACAGCGAGTACCAGGACCGGATCGCCGAGGCCGTCGCCCAGGCCCCGGTGGTCGCCCGCCTGGAGTCGCTCGCCCTGTCGATGGGTGTACTCGGCGACGAGGGCGCGGTCGCGCTGCTGGAGGGCCAGCCGCTGACCCACCTGAAGTCCCTCGACCTGCACCACCACTTCCTCACCGGGGCGATGCAGCAGCGGCTGCGGGACGCGCTGCCCGGCGTGGAGCTGGACCTCTCCGGCGCCGGCAAGCCGGACGACCGCCGGCGGTACGTCGCCGTGGCCGAGTAGTACCGGGGCGCCCGCCCCGCCCGGCCGCCGCCCGACCCCCCTCATCGCCGTTCCGCCGCCCGGCCGTCACCACTGTCCCCCCGCCCAGAGAAGAGCAGCCGCCGTGTACCACCGCCACCCCGAGCAGTTCCACGGGCTCCCCGTGCACGCCTTCCCCGCCGACCCCGCCGACCGGCAGCAGCTCCCCGAGCCCGGCGCCGTCGCCTGGTACGTCGCACTGGAGTACGACGCTCCGGAGGACTTCACCGCCCGCTGGGAGGCGTTCCTCGCCACCGTCGACCCGGCCGGCGTCCGGGCCGTGCTGATCGGCCCGTGGTGGCGGCGCGACTACTCGGGGCTGCGCCCCGCGATCGACGCCCTGGTGGCGGCGGCCGACCGGCTCCCCGCCCTGGAGGCGCTGTTCCTCGCCGACGTGGTGTCCGAGGAGTGCGAGATCTCCTGGCTCCAACTGTGCGACATCACCTCCGTCCTGACCTCCTTCCCCGCCCTGGACGAGCTGGTGGTGCGCGGCGGCAGCGGGCTCGGCCTCAAGCCGGTGCGGCACGAACGGCTGCGGGCCCTGCGCTTCCACTCCGGCGGCCTGCCCGCCGAGGTGGTCCGGGGCGTGGCCGCCGCCGACCTGCCCGCGCTGGAGGAGCTGGACCTCTGGCTCGGCGTCGACGAGTACGGCGGCGACTCCACCCTCGACGACCTGCGGCCGTTCCTCGACGGCTCGCACTTCCCGGCGCTGCGCCGCCTCGGCCTGAAGAACAGCGAGTACCAGGACGAGATCGCCGCGGCCGTCGCGCACGCCCCGGTGGTGGCGCAGCTCTCCTCGCTGGGCCTGGGGATGGGCGTGCTGGGCGACGAGGGCGCGGTCGCGCTGCTGGAGGGCCAGCCGCTGACCCACCTGGAGTCGCTCGACCTGTACTACCACTACGTGTCGGAGGAGTTGCAGCAGCGGATCGTCGCGGCCCTGCCCGGGGTGGCGGTCGACCTCGACTTCCACAACGACGAGGAGGATCCGGAGGACCGCTACGTCGCGGTCGCCGAGTAGCCGCCGGGCAGGTACGGACGCGACGGGCGCTGCGGTCGGGACAGGCAACGGGCGCAACGGGCGGGACGGGAGGGCGGGAGAGCGTGGAGACAGGCATGGCGGTACGGCCGGCGGCAGGCCGCCCGGGGCGGCTGGCGGTGCTCGGCAACCCGGGCCACCGGCGGGTGGTCCTGTTCGCCGACGCCGCACGGTCCGCCGGCCTGCCGGAGCCGCTCGTCGTGCCCTGGCTGGACGTCCTGCGCGGTACGGCCCGGCCGCCCGAGGGCGCGCTGCTGCGGATCGAGTCGCCCGGCGAGGAGCCGGCGGTCGACGAGCTGCTGCGCGGTCCGGCACTCGGCGCGGGCTGGGCGCCGACCCGGGTGGAGGGCGGCGCCGCCTGGTACGCGGGGGTGACGGCGGCGCTGCGCGGGCTGGCCCGGCTGCCGGGGGTGCGGCTGCTCGGCGATCCG
Organism: Kitasatospora sp. NPDC054939; assembly: GCF_053610105.1. Taxonomy (NCBI): domain Bacteria; kingdom Bacillati; phylum Actinomycetota; class Actinomycetes; order Kitasatosporales; family Streptomycetaceae; genus Kitasatospora; species Kitasatospora sp. NPDC054939. The sequence goes on from NZ_JBSGXP010000038.1 coordinate 52,384, forward strand.
GAGGAGATCGCCGTGATGTTCGACAAGCGGCGGGCGCACGCACTGCTCGACGCCGCCGGGGTCCCGGTGCCGCGCGCGCTCGGCGCGGGCCCGTCCGGCGCCCCGATCGCGGGCTGGGAGGACCTGCGGGCCCGGCTGGCCGCGGCCGACCTGCGCCGGGTCTTCGTGAAGCCCGCGCACGGCTCGTCGGCGTCCGGGGTGGTCGCCCTGGAGTTCGGTCCCGGCGGCCGGGTGCAGGCCACCACCTCGGTCGAGTCAGCGCCCGACGGGCTGCACAACTCGCTGCGGGTGCGCCGGTACCGCTCGGAGCGGGAGGTCGCCGACCTGGTCGACCGGCTCGCCCCGGACGGCCTGCACGTCGAGCAGTGGATCCCGAAGGCCGCCCAGTCCGGCCGCTCGGCGGACCTGCGGGTGGTGGTGATCGGCGGCCGGGCCACCCACGTCGTCGTCCGCACCAGCCGGCAGCCGATGACCAACCTGCACCTCGGCGGGGCCCGCGGCAGCGTCGGGCTGGCCCGGGAGGCCGCCGGTACGGCCTGGCCCACCGTGCTGGAGACCGCCGAGCGCGCCGCCGCCTGCTTCCCGCGCTCCCCGGCCGTCGGGGTCGACGTCCTGCCCACCGCCGGCTGGCGGCGGGCGCTGGTCGGCGAGGTGAACGCGTTCGGCGACCTGCTGCCCGGACTGACCGGTCTGCCCGGCGGCCCGGCCGAGGGCCTGGACACCTACGGCGCCCAGCTCGCCGCCCTGCTGGCCCACGGCACCCTCGCCCCGCCCGGCCCCGGCCGCGCCCCGACACCACCGGCACCGCCCGGCACCGCCGCCGCCCCCGCACCCCTGCCCGACCCACCCCTGGAACCGCGCCGATGAACCACCCACCGAACCGCCCGCACCCGCCGCAGCACGCCGTCACCGGCGTGAACGCCCTGCCCCACGCGAACACCGACGCCCTGCCCGACATGAACGCCGTGGTCGGCAGCCACGACCTGCTGCTCGTCACGCTGGACACGCTCCGCTTCGACGTGGCGCAGGAGCTGGCCGCCGCCGGCCGGACGCCGCACCTCGCGGCGCTGCTCCCGCAGGGCCGCTGGGAGCGCCGGCACTCCCCCGGCAGCTTCACCTACGCCTCCCACCAGGCGATGCTGGCCGGCTTCCTGCCGACCCCGGCGAGCCCGGACGGGCCGCACCCGCGCCTGTTCGCCGCGCGCTTCGCCGGGTCGGAGACCACCGAGAGCCGCACCTGGGTCTTCGACACGCCCGACCTGCCGAGCGCCCTGGCCGGGGCCGGCTACCGCACGGTCTGCATCGGCGGCGTCGGCTTCTTCAACAAGCAGGGACCACTCGGCTCCGTCCTGCCGGGGCTGTTCCAGGAGAGCCACTGGTCGCCCGAGATGGGTGTGCCCTCGCCGACCTCCTTCGAGGCGCAGGTCGCCTGCGCGGAGCGGGTCGCCGCCGAGCAGCCCGCCGACCGCCCGCTGTTCCTGTTCGTCAACGTCTCGGCGCTGCACCAGCCGAACTGGTTCCACCTGCCGGGGGCGAGCCGCGAGCACGGCGACACCCGGGAGAGCCACGCCGCCGCCCTGGAGTACGTGGACGCGCACATCGGCCGGCTGTTCGCGGCGATGAGCGCCCGACGGCCGTGCTTCGCCGTGGTCTGCTCCGACCACGGCACCGCGTACGGCGAGGACGGCTACACCGGGCACCGGATCGGCCACGAGGTGGTCTGGACGGTGCCGTACGCGCACTTCACCCTCCCCGCCGCCACTCCTGCCGCCGCGCCCGCGGCCGCGAGCCCCGAGGAGTCCGCATGACGACGGCCCCGGACACCGCGCCGGCTCCCGCGCGACCCGCCCCGCTCCCGCTGGTCGGGCCCGGCTCCACCGGCCCCGCGACCGCCGCCGGGGCACCCGCTCCCGACCCGGAGTCGCCGTACCTGTCGTACGTCTACGCCTACCCGCACAAGACGGCGTACCGGCCGCTGCCGGAGCGCCCGGCGCTGCGCGAGCTGTGGGCGGGCGAACCGCAGCACGCGCTCTCGCTGTACGTCCACATCCCGTTCTGCGAGGTGCGCTGCGGCTTCTGCAACCTCTTCACCCGGATCGGCAGCCCCGAGGGCCTGACCACCGCCTACCTGGACGCGCTCGACCGACAGGCCCGCCAGGTGCGCGAGGCGCTGGACGGCGGGGCCCGGTTCGCCCTGGCCGCGTTCGGCGGCGGCACGCCCACCTACCTGACCGCCGCCGAACTCGACCGGCTCTGCGACATCGCCGAGCTTCGGATGGGCGCCGACCTGCGCGCGGTCCCGCTCTCCGTGGAGGCCTCCCCGGACACCGCGACCGCCGACCGGCTGGAGGTCCTGGCGGCGCGCGGCACCACCCGGCTCAGCCTCGGGGTGCAGTCCTTCCTCGACGAGGAGGCCCGCTCGGCGGTCCGCCCGCAGAAGCGCGCCGCCGTGGAGGCGGCGCTCGGACGGATCCGGGCGGCCGACTTCCCGGTGCTGAACATCGACCTCATCTACGGGATCGACGGCCAGACCCCGGCCGCCTGGCTGCGCTCGCTGGACGCCGCCCTCGCCTGGCAGCCGGAGGAGCTGTACCTCTACCCGCTGTACGTCCGCCCGCTCACCGGCCTCGCCCGGCGCGGGCAGCCGGGCGGCCCCGCCGTCGAGCCGGAGGGGTCGCCCGCCTGGGACGCCCAGCGGCTCGCCCTCTACCGGACCGGCCGCGACCACCTGCTCGCCCACGGCTACCAGCAGGTCTCGATGCGGATGTTCCGCCGGGCCGACTCCCCGCAGGCTGGCAGCAGCGAGTACGCCTGCCAGACCGACGGCATGGTCGGCCTCGGCTGCGGCTCCCGCTCCTACACCTCGCGGCTGCACTACTCCTTCGACTACGCGGTGAACGCCACCGAGGTGCGGCGGATCATCGACGACTACGTGGCCGTCGAGGACTTCTCGCGCGCCGAGGTCGGCCACTGGATGACGCCCGGGGAGGCCCGCCGGCGCCACCTCGTCCAGTCGCTGCTGCAGGCGGAGGGGCTGCCCGTCGCCGACTACCGGGAGCGCTTCGGCGCCGACCCGGCCGAGGACTTCCCGGCCGAGCTGGCCGCGTTCGCCGACCGCGGCTGGCTGGCGGCGCCCGCGGACCCGCAGCGGCTGGTCCTCTCCCCCGAGGGGCTGGCGCACTCCGACGCGCTCGGTCCGATGCTCTTCTCCCCCGAGGTGCGCGCCCGCATGGCCGGTTACGAGGCCAGGTGAGCACCTTCCTGGGATTGCCCGCCTCCCCCGGGCCCGACGCGGCCCCGGGCGCGGCCCCATCCCCTGCAGCGAAGTCCGCCCCGGAGGCCGCGCCGCTCGATCTGACGCTCCTCTACCGGGGGCCGCTCGCCTCCTGCGACTACGACTGCCCCTACTGCCCGTTCGCCAAGCGGCGCGACACCCCGGAGCAGCTGCGCGCCGACCGGGCCGCGCTGGAACGCTTCACCGGCTGGGCGCAGGCCCGGGCGGGCAGCGGCGACACCCTGTCCGTGCTGTTCACCCCGTGGGGCGAGGGCCTGGTGCGCTCCTGGTACCGGCGGGCCCTGGTCGGGCTGAGCCGGCTGCCGCACGTGCGCCGGGTGGCGATCCAGACCAACCTGAGCTGCCGCACCGGCTGGCTCGCCGAGGCCGACCTCGACACCCTCGCCCTCTGGGTGACGTACCACCCGGGGCAGCTCAGCCACGACCGCTTCCTCGCCAAGTGCCGGGAGCTGGACGCGCTCGGCGTGCGGTACAGCGTCGGCGTGGTCGGGCAGCCGGAACACCTCGCGGCGGCCCGCCGGCTGCGCGCCGACCTGGCCCCCGCCGTCTACCTGTGGATCAACGCCGCCGAGGGGCTGGTCTACACGGACGCCGAGGCCGCCGACTGGACGGCCCTCGACCCGCACTTCGGCTTCAGCCGCACCGCCCACCCCAGTGCCGGACTCCCGTGCCGCACCGGCGAGTCGGTGCTCTCGGTGGACGGCGACGGCACCGTGCGCCGCTGCCACTTCGTCCGGACCCCGCTCGGCAACCTCTACGACGGCTCCTACCGGGCCGGCCTGCGCCCGCGCGGCTGCCCGCTGCCGGTCTGCGACTGCCACATCGGCTACGTCCACCTGGAGACCCTGCCGCTGTACGAGGTCTTCGCGGGCGGCGTCCTGGAACGCATCCCGCACACCCGGTGACCCAGCGCCGCGGCCCGCGGACTCCCCGAACTCCCCTGCGCATTCCGGGCGGGGAGTAGCCGAGGCGTGTCCGACGCGAATCGCCGGATACGCCTAGCCTGGAAGGAGGAGGCGATGGAGATGCTCTCAGATGCGCCACTGCAAGCCGTCATTCCGGTCGCGGACCTGGCCCGGGCCAAGGCCTACTACCAGGACACCCTCGGGCTGAAGATCGTCGAGGACAACCCGAACGAGGTCGGCTTCGAGTGCGGCGGCACGTTGTTCGGCATGTACGAGACGCCGTACGGCGGCAAGGCCGACCACACGCTGGCCAGTTTCAAGGTCTCCGACCTGGATGCGGAGATGTCGGCACTGCGCTCCAAGGGCGTGACGTTCGAGGACTACGACCTGCCCGGGTTGAAGACCGTCGACGGCGTCATGGAGGTCGAGGGGATGCGCGGTGCATGGTTCAAGGACAGTGAAGGGAACATCCTCTGCGTGGTGCAGATGACCGGGAAGTAGCGGGGAGGCCCACGGCGGGCGCACCCGCAGCCGGCGCACCGGTGGCGATGGCCGCACCGGCCGAGACGATGACCCAGCTGGGGGGCAGCGCGCCC
>NZ_JBSGXP010000039.1:0-56623 GCF_053610105.1 Kitasatospora sp. NPDC054939
TCCTGCGTGCGTGACGGACGGTTCAGCCGCGTGGCTCGCCGTCCTCCTCGTCGGCCTGCTGCTCCTTCTCCTTCTCCCGGCCGGCCGGCGGCTCCGGCTCGCCGGGGCGCTCGGCCGCGGTGTGGCCGACCGGCTCCGCGGTGGCGTGGCCCGCGACCGGCTTCTCGCCGGTCGGGCCGACGTTCTCCCGGCGGCGCAGGTAGCGCTCGAACTCGCGGGCGATGGCGTCCCCGGAGGCCTCCGGGAGCTCGGCGGTGTCCTGGGCCTCCTCCAGCTGCTGGACGTACTCGGCGACCTCGCTGTCCTCGGCCGCCAGCTGGTCGACGCCGAGCTGCCAGGCGCGGGCGTCGTCGCTCAGCTCGCCCGGCGGGATGCGCAGGTCGAGCAGGTCCTCCAGCTTGTTGACCAGGGCGAGGGTGGCCTTCGGGTTGGGCGGCTGCGCGACGTAGTGCGGCACCGCGGCCCAGAGCGTCACGGCCGGCACCCCGGCGTGGGTGCACGCCTCCTGCAGCACCCCGACGATCCCGGTCGGGCCCTCGTAGCGGCTCTCCTCCAGCTCCAGCCGGCGGGCCAGCTCCGGGTCCGAGGTGACGCCGCTGACCGGCACCGGGCGGCTGTGCGGGGTGTCGCCGAGCAGCGCGCCCAGGATCACCACCAGCTCGACGCCCAGCTCGTGGGCGAAGGCCAGCAGCTCGTTGCAGAAGGAGCGCCAGCGCATGCTGGGCTCGATCCCGCGGACCAGCACGAGGTCGCGGGTCTTGGGCTCGGTGACCCGGACCACGGACAGGCGGGTGGTCGGCCAGGTGATCCGGCGGATGCCGCCGTCCAGCCAGACGGTCGGCCGGTTGACCTGGAAGTCGTAGTAGTCCTCGGCGTCCAGGGCGGCGAACACCTTGCCGCCCCAGGTGTCGTCCAGGTGCGCCACCGCCGCGGAGGCGGCGTCACCCGCGTCGTTCCAGCCCTCGAAGGCGCAGACCATCACCGGGTCGATCAACTCGGGAACATCTTCCAGCTCGATCACCCAGCGTCTCCCTCCGGTCGGCGGACCCCGCCCCGCCCCGGGTTGCCGGAGCGCCGGGCGGCCTGCCGCCGACTGTCGAACCTCTCGTCGCCCATGGAACGCCTCGCCCCATGGTCCCTACCTGCCCAGCCTACGGGCTTTGATGCACACCTCGGCCGGGCACCGGGACAGTCTGGGGGAGCGGCGCGCCATGATCCAGCGGTTATCGGCGCAGGCCGGGCGCGGCCCCGGTCAGCGCGGACCGGCCGCCGAGGTGACGGCCGGCAGGTAGCCGAGCGACTGCCCCTCGGCGGTCGGGTGGAAGGACTCCCAGAGCCTGCCGAGCACGATCCCGGTGATCCACTCCTGCCCGGCGGGCGAGCAGACGCCGTGCCCGTCGAAGGCGCCGCGGACATCGGCGAAGGCGAAGCCGTACGCCTCGGAGCGCCGGCGGATCAGCTCGTCCAGTTCGTCGGCGAGCGCGTTGAAGCGCTGCCGGCGGGGGTCGGTGCCGACCAGGCAGGTGGTGCCGGTGCGGAGCAGGCGCGGGTAGCCGGTGACCACCACCCGGGCGGCAGGGGCGGCGGCCCGCAGCGCGCCGTACAGCTCGTTGAGGCGGTTCGGCAGCACCTCGCGCAGCCGCCGCTCGGACTCGTCGAGCGCCCCGTCGCACCAGGTTTCGAGGGTGAAGGGGTGCAGGCACTGCCCGGCGGCCTCGGCGAAGCCCAGGTCGTTGCCGCCGACGGTGAGGGTCACCACGTCGGTGTCGGAGGCGACCCGGGGCAGCTGGTCGCGCAGCACGTCCGCGGTGGCGGCGCCCCGGCAGGCGGCGGCCAGGAAGTCGGTGGCGCCGTGGTCGGCGGCCCAGAGCGCGGGGTAGCCGTGCGGGCTGCGGTGGCAGTCGCCGGAGCCGTCGTCGTAGTCCCCGGCGGCGACCCCGGCGGCGTAGGAGTCGCCGAGCGCGGCGTAGCGCGGCGGGGCGTCGGCGGCCGCGGCGGTGGCGGGCGGCAGCAGGACGAGCAGGGGCAGGGCGGCGAGGGCGGCCAGGAAGCGGTGGCGCAGCACGGGCGGTTCTCCGGGGTCCGACGGCGGCCGGGCGCGGGTCGGCCCGTTCGGCACGGATGGTAGTGGAGCGTGTGCGGTGAGTAGGGGATGCGGAGGTGTGCGCCGTCCCCCGCGCCGGTCGGTGCGGGCGGGGCGATGATGGGAGACGGGGCCGGGCTGGCGGCGGTGAGGAGCCGGGCGGATGAGCAGGTGGCGGTGGATCGGCGCCGGGGCGCTGGTGGCAGGTGCGGTGCTCGCCGCGGCGGCGGCCGGGCGGCGGCTGCCGATGGAGCACGTGACCGAGGGCGGTCTGGACCTGGCGCAGCCGCCGGGCGCGGTGTGGGACGTGCTGACCGACATCGACCTGTACCCGGCCTGGCGCCCTGGGCTGACCCACGTGGAGCGGCTGCCCGCGGGCGCCGGCCGGGTGCGCTGGCGGGAGTACGACCGGCACGGGCACACCACGTACGAGGTGCTGGAGAGCGAGGCGCCGCACCGGCTGGTGACCGGCATCGCGGACCCGGACCTGCCGTGGGGCGGCACCTGGACCTGTGTGCTGACCCCGATGGGCGGGGGCAGCAGCCTGACCATCACCGAGCGCGGCGAGATCCGGGGCCCGCTGTACCGCTTCGCCCACCACTACCTGATGCGCGAGGACCGGGAGCTGCACCGCTACCTGGGCGCCCTCGCCCACCGGATGGCGTAGCGGCCGGCTCCCACCGGCCTAGGGCTTGTCTGACAATTCCCGCCGCGCGCTGATGCGACGCGAATTGTCAGACAAGCCCTAGCGCACCCAGCCGCGGCGGTAGTCCTCCCAGTTCTCGGGGGTGGCGGCGAAGTCGACGTACAGGGCGACGCCGAAGTTCTGGCGCTTCGGGTCGGTGCGGCCGAGGCCCAGCCGGATGCCCCGGATGCCGGCCGGCACGGTCTCGGCGTGGCCCCAGTGGCCCCACTTGTCCTCCCAGAAGAACGGCAGGCCCATCAGCAGGTCCACCTCCTTCGGGGTCGCCTCCAGGGCGAGTTCGGTCTGGAGGGCGTTGTAGCCGCCGTACAGCGACTCCAGCGGCATGCTGGAGTCGTAGGTCATCACGGCGATCTGGTCGACCCGGCGGGCGGTCTCGGCGAAGTACGCCTGGTCCCACCACTTGCCGTGGCCGGTGAGGGCGATCCCGGCGGTGTGCAGGCCGGGCACCGGGTCGATCTGCGGGGCGGCGACGGACAGCGTGCCGCCGTGCTCGCGGGTGATCGGGCGGACCTTGTCGAGCAGGGCGAGCCAGCCCGCCGAGCCGGGGCGGATCGGTTCCATGTCGAAGTGCACCCCGTCGAAGCCGAGGTCCAGCACCTGGCGGGCGGAGGCGGCGACCCGCTCGCGGGAGGGGGCGTCCTCCAGGTCGAGGCCGTCCTTCTCGGGGCGGACGACGTCGCCGAGCCAGCTCTGCACCCGGACGCCGGGCACCGACCGGTGCACGGCCTGGACGAACCACTGCGCCCGGGGGTGCACGGACGCCGGCAGGGTGCCGTCGTGCTCCAGCGGCCCGGTGTGGACGTAGAGGTCGCGGATGCCGGTGCCGGCGAGGCGCTCGGCGAGCGCGGCGACGTCGGCGTCCCCCTTTCGGCCGTCCACCCAGGCGTGCCCGAGCCAGACCGCGTCCTTGCCCCGGGTGCGGGCCTCCTCGGAGACCTCGCCGGCGTACTGGAGGCGCAGGGCGAGGGCGCCGCCGCCGAGCGCCAGGACCGGCAGGGCGAGCGCCAACAGGCCCGCCACCAGGGCCTTGCGCCACCGCGACCAGCTCCGCCAGCGCCTGCGCGCGGCCCCCGCCCGCGCCCGTGCGGCGGCCCCCGCGCGACGCACGACCTGCCCGAACCGCGCCATCGCGGCACCCCCCTGTGTTCAGCCGAGCGCTCAGGATACGGAATGCCTGCTCGCGGAGCCGGACCGGCCGGATACCCTGGCCAGGTGCGCCCCCGATCCAGCGGGGACGCAAAGCCGACAGCCGTCGCACCCAGGGAGAAGCCCCATGGCCATTGCAGCCGTCCCGTCCAGCAGTCAGCAGAGCCGCGCGAACGCGTTGCGCGAAGCCCTCGCCTCCCGGGTGGTGGTGGCCGACGGTGCGATGGGCACCATGCTGCAGGCCCAGGATCCGTCGCTGGACGACTTCCAGCAGCTGGAGGGCTGCAACGAGATCCTCAACCTCACCCGGCCCGACATCGTCCGCTCCGTCCACGAGGCGTACTTCGCGGTGGGCGTGGACTGCGTGGAGACCAACACCTTCGGCGCCAACCACGCGGCGCTCGGCGAGTACGACATCCCGGAGCGGGTGTACGAGCTGTCCGAGGCGGGCGCCCGGATCGCCCGCGAGGTCGCCGACGCCTTCGCCGCCGACGGCCGGACCCGCTGGGTGCTCGGCTCGATCGGCCCCGGCACCAAACTGCCGACCCTCGGCCACGCCCCGTACGAGCTGCTGCGCGACGGGTTCCAGCAGAACGCGGCCGGCCTGATCGCGGGCGGCGCGGACGCGCTGCTGGTGGAGACCAGCCAGGACCTGCTGCAGACCAAGGCCGCGATCCTGGGCTGCAAGCGCGCGCTGGCCGAGGCGGGCGTCGACCTGCCGGTGCTGGTGCAGGTGACGGTCGAGACCACCGGCACCATGCTGCTGGGTTCGGAGATCGGCGCGGCGCTGACCGCGCTGGAGCCGCTGGGCGTCGACTACATCGGCCTGAACTGCGCCACCGGCCCCGCCGAGATGAGCGAGCACCTGCGCTACCTGGCGAAGAACGCCCGGATCGGCCTGTCCTGCATGCCGAACGCCGGTCTGCCGGTGCTGGGCAAGGACGGCGCGCACTACCCGCTGTCCCCGGCCGAGCTGGCCGAGGCGCACGACACCTTCACCCGCGAGTACGGGCTGTCGCTGGTCGGCGGCTGCTGCGGCACCACCCCCGAGCACCTGCGGGCCGTGGTGGAGCGGGTGCAGGGCCGTCCGGTGGCCGCCCGCACCCCGCAGCCGGAGCCCTCGGCGGCCTCGCTGTACCAGGCGGTGCCGTTCCGCCAGGACACCTCGTACCTGGCGATCGGCGAGCGGACCAACGCCAACGGGTCGAAGAAGTTCCGCGATTCGATGCTGGCGGGCGACTGGCAGGCGTGCGTGGAGATCGCCCGCGACCAGATCCGCGACGGCTCGCACATGCTCGACCTCTGCGTGGACTACGTCGGCCGGGACGGCGTCGCGGACATGAAGGAGGTCGCCGGCCGGCTGGCGACCGCCTCGACGCTGCCGATCGTGCTGGACTCCACCGAGCCGGACGTGCTGCGGGCCGGCCTGGAGGCGCTGGGCGGGCGCGCCCTGCTGAACTCGGTGAACTACGAGGACGGCGACGGCCCGGACACCCGCTTCGGCCGGATCGCCTCGCTGGCCCGCGAGCACGGCGCCGGCCTGATCGCGCTGACCATCGACGAGGAGGGCCAGGCGCGCACGGCCGACAAGAAGGTCGAGATCGCCGAGCGCCTGATCGCCCAGCTCACCACCGAGTACGGCATCGACGAGGGCTCGATCCTGGTCGACTGCCTGGCCTTCACCCTGGGCACCGGCCAGGAGGAGTCCCGCCGGGACGGCATCGAGACCATCGAGGCGATCCGCGAGCTCAAGCGCCGCCACCCGGACGTGCAGACCACCCTCGGCCTGTCCAACATCTCGTTCGGCCTCAGCCCGGCCGCCCGCATGGTGATCAACTCGGTCTTCCTGAACGAGTGCGTCGAGGCCGGTCTGGACTCGGCGATCGTGCACGCGTCCAAGATCCTGCCGATGGCCCGGATCCCGGAGGACCAGCGCGACGTCGCCCTCGACCTGGTCTACGACCGCCGCAGCGGCGACTACGACCCGCTGCAGAAGCTGCTCCAGCTGTTCGAGGGCGTCTCCTCCGCCTCGGTGAAGGCGTCCAAGGCGGAGGAGCTGGCGGCGCTGCCGCTGGAGGAGCGCCTGCAGCGCCGGATCATCGACGGCGAGCGCAACGGCCTGGAGGCCGACCTGGACGAGGCGCTCACCGGGCGGCCCGCGCTGGAGATCATCAACGAGACCCTGCTGGCCGGCATGAAGGTGGTCGGCGAGCTGTTCGGCTCCGGCCAGATGCAGCTGCCGTTCGTGCTGCAGTCCGCCGAGGTGATGAAGACCGCGGTGGCCCACCTGGAGCCGCACATGGAGAAGTCCGACAGCGAGGGCAAGGGCACCATCGTGCTCGCCACCGTCAAGGGCGACGTCCACGACATTGGCAAGAACCTGGTCGACATCATCCTGTCCAACAACGGCTACAACGTGGTCAACCTGGGCATCAAGCAGCCGGTCTCGGCGATCCTGGACGCCGCGCAGGAGCACCGGGCGGACGTCATCGGGATGTCCGGCCTGCTGGTGAAGTCCACCGTGATCATGAAGGAGAACCTGGAGGAGCTGAACCAGCGCAAGCTGGCGGCCGACTACCCGGTGATCCTCGGCGGCGCCGCGCTCACCCGCGCCTACGTCGAGCAGGACCTGCACGAGATCTACGAGGGCGAGGTCCGCTACGCCCGGGACGCCTTCGAGGGCCTGCGGCTGATGGACGCGCTGATCGCGGTCAAGCGCGGCGTGCCCGGGGCCGCCCTGCCGGAGCTCAAGCAGCGCCGGCACGCCCGGGTGGAGGTCGCGGAGCCGGAGGAGGTCAACCTCGGCCAGATCCGCTCGGACGTCACGGTCGACAACCGGGTGCCGGCCCCGCCGTTCTGGGGCGACCGGATCGTCAAGGGCGTGCCGTTCGCCGACTACGCCTCCTGGCTGGACGAGGACGCGCTGTTCAAGGGCCAGTGGGGCCTGAAGGCCGCCCGCAGCGGCGAGGGCCCCTCGTACGAGGAGCTGGTGGAGACCGAGGGCCGGCCGCGGCTGCGGATGTGGCTGGACCGGCTGCAGACCGAGGGCTGGCTGGAGGCGGCCGTGGTCTACGGCTACTACCCGGCGAACTCCAAGGGCGACGACCTGATCGTCTTCAACGAGGACGGCTCCGAGCGGACCCGCTTCACCTTCCCCCGCCAGCGGCGCGGGCGCCGGCTCTGCCTGGCGGACTTCTTCCGCCCCGAGGAGACGGGCGTGCGCGACGTGGTCGGCCTGCAGGTGGTCACCATGGGCAACCGGATCTCCGAGGCGGCCAACGAGCTGTTCGCGGCCAACGCCTACCGGGACTACCTGGAGCTGCACGGCCTGTCGGTGCAGCTGGCCGAGGCGCTGGCGGAGTTCTGGCACGCGCGGGTCCGGTTCGAGCTGGGCTTCTCCGAGGAGGACCCGCAGGACATCAAGGACATGTTCGCGCTGAAGTACCGCGGCGCCCGCTTCTCGCTCGGCTACGGGGCCTGCCCGGAGCTGGAGGACCGCGCCAAGATCGCCGAGCTGCTGCGGCCGGAGCGGATCGGCGTGGTGCTCTCCGAGGAGTTCCAGCTGCACCCGGAGCAGTCCACCGACGCGATCGTGATCCACCACCCGGAGGCGAAGTACTTCAACGCGCGGTAATCCGCGGGATGCACAGCGTTCGCCGCATTCGGTCGCGGCAGGCGTATCCTGGATCATCCTGAACGGGCCGGTCCGCTCACCAGCGGGCCGGCCCGTGCCTTCCCCGGGTACCCAGGGCCCCGGGGCACGGACGGAAGGATCCCGCCATGACCACCATCTCCACCGCTTCGCGGACCCTCGACCACGGCGACGGCCGGGGCCTCCAGGCGGTGCTGCTGGACATGGACGGGACGCTGGTCGACACCGAGGACTTCTGGTGGCAGGCCGAGGCCTCGCTCTTCGCGGAGCTGGGCTACGCGCTGGACGAGAAGGACCGCGCCCAGGTGGTCGGCGGCCCGATGAGCCGGGTCATCGACTACCTGCTGGCCGCCACCGGGGTGGACCTCGCGCCGGCCGACCTGACCGTCCTGATCAACCAGCGCTTCGTGGACCTGCTGGGCGGCGGCGTGCCGCTCATGCCGGGCGCCGAACGGCTGCTCAACACCCTTGCCGCGCACGGCATCCCGGCGGCGCTGGTGTCCGCCTCGCACCGGCACATCATCGACATCGTGCTGGACTCGGTGGGCACCCGCTACTTCGCCTTCTCGGTCGCGGGGGACGAGGTGCCGCGGACCAAGCCGCACCCGGACCCGTACCTGGAGGCGGTCCGCCGGCTCGGCGCCGAGCCGGGGCGCTGCGTGGTGGTCGAGGACGCGCCGACCGGGGTGCGCTCGGCGGAGGCGGCCGGCTGCCCGGTGATCGCGGTGCCGTCGGTGGCGGCGATCGAGCCGGCCCCGGGCCGGCTGGTGCTGTCGTCGCTGGAGCAGGTCGACCTGGAGCTGCTGAACTCCCTGGTCGTCTCGCGGGTCTGAGCGCCGGGTCCGGGCGTGGGTCCGGGCGGCGCGTGGAGGGCCCTCACGGCGGCCCGGCGCGGGTCCACCGGCCCGGTACGGAACCCGTACCGGGCCGGAACCGTTCCGGGCGCCCGGCTTGTTCCGCCGCCCCGTCTCGGGATGCGAAACCTGCAACCCCGCCGCAATGCATGTGATTATCGTCTCATTGCGGCTGATTCCTACCGGCCGGTAAGGGACTGGCATATGCCTGTACCGGGGGGCACTCGGGGAGAAAACGGGCATTGGTCGACAGTTTGTCGAGCCCCCTGAGAAGGCCTGTCACCACGTGTCCCAACCGTCATCCGTACGGGTATCGGTGGTGCGTGTTCGATATGGCACGCTACTCCAGTTCCATCCCCCCACTCCCTGCCGTGCCACCGCGGCCGACGGGCGAACCCGTCCCGTCCAGCGGTCGTACGGCCGGCACCCGGCCCGCGCGCGCCTCCCCATCCCTGGAGGAGTGCACCCCAGCGGGCCACTGGCCACCGCCGGCCCGCATCGAGAAGGACGCGACCCGTGAAGACTTCCGCTGGACGACTGGCAGTACTCGGCTGCGCCGGACTGGTCGCCGCCTCGGTGACGAGCTGCAGCTCGGTGACGCAGGCGGTCGGCGGGGACGGCGGGAAGTCGATCACGATGGGGACCACCCTGGTCACCAGCGTGCTGGACCCGGCCGGCGCCTACGACAACGGCTCCTGGCTGCTGCTACGCAACACCTTCCAGTCGCTGCTGAAGTTCCCCGCGGCCTCGACCACGCCCGTCCCGGACGCCGCGCAGAACTGCGAGTTCACCGCCGGCGACGCCACCCAGTACCGCTGCGTGCTGCGCCCGGGCCTGAAGTTCTCCAACGGCCACGCGCTGACCGCCTCCGACGTGGTGCACTCCATCGAGCGCACCAAGAAGATCAACGACGCCAACGGCCCGGCCGGCCTGCTGGAGTCGATCAAGTCGGTCGAGGCCCGCACCGAGACCGAGGTGGTCTTCCACCTCAGCGGCCCCGACGCCGTCCTCCCGGCCAAGCTGGCCGGCCCGGCCGGTGCGATCGTCGACCAGGAGAGCTTCCCGGCCGACCGCCTGCTGCCCAACGACAAGCTGATCGGCTCCGGCGTCTACAAGATCGAGTCGGTGGACAACGCGCAGACCCCGCGCAAGGTCGCCCTGGTGCCGAACGAGAACTACAGCGGCGACGAGAAGCTGCGGAACAAGAAGTTCACGCTCCGCTACTTCGACAAGACCCCGGACCTGCAGGCCGCGCTGGAGAAGGGCGACATCGACCTCGCCGACAACAGCCTGGAGCCCAGCGCCGCCGCCCAGATCCGCACCGACCAGCTCGGCGGCAAGAGCGCGCTGCAGGTCGTCGAGGGCGACTCCAGCGACACCCGCTACATGGTCTTCAACACCAAGGACCCGGTCACCGGCAACCTCGCCGTCCGCCAGGCCGCCGCCCAGCTGGTCGACCGCAAGGCGCTGGCCCGCGACGTCTTCGCGCGCACCGTCCAGCCGCTGTACTCGGTGGTGCCCGCCGGCGTCGCCGGCCACAACACCGCCTTCTTCGACAAGTACGGCGACCAGGACCCGGCCAGGGCGAAGGCGATCCTCACCGCGGGCAAGGTCCAGATCCCGGTCAAGATGACCCTCACCTGGTCCCGCTCGCGGGCCGAGGCGGCCGAGGCCGAGATGCTGAAGAAGCAGCTGGAGACCGGCGGCCTGTTCCAGGTGACGGTCCAGCAGGAGCCCGACTGGACGGCCTTCAAGAAGGCCTGGTCCGAGGGCAAGTACCAGGCGTACACCATCGGTTGGGCCGCCGACTACCCGGACGCCGACAACTACGTGGTGCCGCTGGTCGTCCAGGGCGGTGCCTACCACCACGGCTGGGACGACAACCGGATCAGCAGCCGCCTGGTGCCCGAGAGCCTCAAGCAGGCCGACCGCGCCGCCGCCTCCGCCACCTACGCGCAGATGCAGAACATCGTCGCCGAGGGCGTCCCGATGATCCCGCTGTTCCAGAACAAGTCGTTCTTCGCCTCCCGCAACAACATCACCGGCGTGGAGTCGACCGTCGACACCACCGGCGTCTTCCGCTTCTGGGAGATCGGCCGGGTCGGCAAGTAGGAGCCCGCAGGGGCGCCACCCACAGCACGGCGGCCCGTCCGCCCCCCCAGGGTGCAGGGGGAGCGGACGGGCCGCCGTCATGTCCGGGGGGGGCGCTACAGGGCGCCCGGCCGGACCAGCCCGCTCTCGTACGCGTACACCGCGGCCTGCACCCGGTCGCGCAGCTGCAGCTTCGTCAGCACGTGGCCGACGTGCGTCTTCACGGTGGTCTCGCTGACGAACAGCTCGGCCGCGATCTCCGCGTTCGACAGCCCGCGCGCCACCAGCTTCAGCACCTCCAGCTCACGCTCCGTCAGCGCGGTCAGCGCCTGCGGCGGCGCCTCCTCGCCGGAGGGCAGCTTGGTGGCGTACATGTCCAGCAGCCGGCGGGTGATGCTCGGGGCGAGCATCGCCGCGCCGTCCGCCACCACCCGGATCGCCTGCACCAGCTCCTCGGCCGGCACGTCCTTCAGCAGGAAGCCGCTGGCACCCGCGCGCAGCGCCTCGACCACGTACTCGTCCAGGTCGAAGGTGGTCAGCACCAGCACCTTCACCGGGCCGTCCCGGCCGGGGCCGGCGATCCGGCGGGTCGCCTCGACGCCGTCCATCCTGGGCATCCGGATGTCCATCAGGACCACGTCGGGCTGCAGCGCCCTGACCTGGTCCAGCGCCTGCTGCCCGTCACCGGCCTCGCCGACCACCACCAGGTCGGACTCGGCCTCCAGAATCATCCGGAAGCCGGTGCGCAGCAGCGGCTGGTCGTCGACCAGCAGCACTCGGATCGTCACCTAGGACTCCTTGCTCATCGGATCCCCCGTGGGATCGTCGTCGTCGGACCGGCGGGCGAGCGGCAGCGGGTACGGCGGCGGGGTGCCGCCGAACTCCGGGCAGCTGGCCCGGTGGTCGCACCAGTCGCAGAGCCGGTTGCGGGTCGCCGGGAACTCCCCCGTGGCGACCGCGTGCGTGATCCGCTCCCACAGCGCCCGCAGCTTGCGCTCCACCGCGAGCAGATCGGCCTCGTCCGGGTCGTACGACACCACGTCGCCGCCCCCGCCGAGGTAGACCAGCTGCAGCCGCTTGGGGACCACGCCCTTCCAGCGCCACACCACCAGCGCGTAGAACTTCATCTGGAACATCGCCTTGCCCTCGAAGTCCCGGGAGGGCGCGCGGCCGGTCTTGTAGTCGACCAGCCGGACCTCGCCGGACGGGGCGACGTCCACCCGGTCGATGTAGCCGCGCAGCAGCAGCCCCGGGTCGAGGGCCGTCTCCACGTACAGCTCGCGCTCCACCGGGTGCAGCCGGGTCGGGTCCTCCAGCCGGAACCACTGGGCGACCAGCTTCTCGGCGTCCGCCAGCCAGCGGGTCAGCGCCGCGCCGTCCGGATCGTCCGGGAACAGGCCCGCCAGCTCCGGGCGCTCGCCCAGCAGCCGCTCCCACTGCGGGCGCAGCAGCCCGAGCGCCCGCTCCGGCGTCCGCTCGGTCGCCGGGCTGTCGAACAGCCGCTCCAGCACCGCGTGCACCAGGGTGCCCCGGGTCGCCGCCGAACTGGGCGGTTCCGGCAGCTTGTCGATCACCCGCAGCCGGTACAGCAGCGGACAGGTCAGGAAGTCCCCGGCCCGCGACGGGGACAGCCCGGTCGGGGCCGCGGCCGGGCGGACCGGCGCGGCGGCGTCCGGGCTGAGGTCGGTCTGGTGCATGCACCGACCCTATTGCCCCTCGCTGTCATCCCGCTGCCACGGTGCTGCCGCCGGGCGGCGCGCCCGCGGCAGGAACCGGCCGCCGGCCCGCTGGTGATCTCCGCAGCGGGTATGAAGCCCTGTGCGAGGGGCGCGCGGCACGCGGGCGCTCCGATCACGTAGCGTGGGCGCGCGGGCGCACGCGCCGCACCCACGACGGGGGAGCCGACCTTGAAGGGACCACGGTGAGCGACAGCAGGGGGCAGCAGACCTCCGACCAGCCACCGGCCGGCGGCGGCGGACGGCCGGGCCCGGTGAAGCCCGAGGAGCCGGAGCGCGGCGGCGGCATCCTGATGGGCCGCCCCTTCGGCGTGCCGATCTACGTCACCCCGTCCTGGTTCGTCATCGCCGCGCTCATCACCTGGGTCTTCGGCGGGCAGCTCGACCGCGTCCTGCCCGAGCTCGGCGGCGCCCGCTACCTGGTCGCCTTCTCCTTCGCGGTCGCCTTCTACGCCTCCGTGCTGGTGCACGAGCTCGCCCACACCCTGGTCGCGCTCCGCTACCGGCTCGGGGTGCGCCGCATCCAGCTGCAGTTCTTCGGCGGCGTCTCCGAGATCGAGAAGGAGGCCGAGCGGCCCTGGCGGGAGTTCTGGCTGGCCTTCGTCGGCCCGCTGCTCTCGCTGGTCCTCGGCGGCCTCTTCTACCTCGCCCTGCGGGCCGTCGAGCTGACCAGCGTGCCCGGCGTGCTGCTGACCGGCCTGATGGTCTCCAACCTGGTCGTCGCCGCCTTCAACCTGCTCCCCGGCCTGCCGCTGGACGGCGGCCGGATGCTGCGCGCCGTCGTCTGGGCCGTCACCGGCCGCCCGATGGCCGGCACCGTCGCCGCCGCCTGGGTCGGCCGCGCCCTCGCCCTCGCCGTCCTGATCGGCCTGCCGCTGTTCTCCGCCAGCCGCGGCACCGAACGCAGCAGCACCGACACCATGATCGACGCGGTGCTCGCCGCGATCCTCGCCGCGATCATCTGGAACGGCGCCGGCGCCAGCCTGCGCAACGCCCGGCTCAAGGAGGTCCTGCCCGACCTGCGGCTGCGCGACCTCGCCCGGCGCGTCGTCGAGGTGCCCGCCGACACCCCGCTCGGCGAGGCGCTGCGCCGCGCCGAGGAGGCGCAGGCCGGGGCCGTGGTGGTGGTCGACGGCCGGGGCGAGGCGATCGCCATCGTCCGGGAGTCCGCCGTCCGCGCGGTGCCCGAGCACCGCCGCCCCTGGGTCGCGGTCTCCGGCCTCGCCCGCGACCTCGAACCCGGCCTGCGGCTCTCCGCCGCGCTCACTGGGGAGGACCTGCTGCGCGCCGTCCGCGCCACCCCGGCCGGCGAGTACCTGGTCGTCGAGGAGGACGGCCGCACGTACGGCGTCGCCACCCTCACCGACATCGAGCAGAAGCTCACCGCCGCCCTCACCCGGCGCGGCTGAGCCCCGGCCGGACGCCGCGGAGATCACCGCGGTCGGCGGGGCCTGCCCGGACCGTTAGGATTGTCCGCATGTCCGAACCGACCGGTGCCACCCGCCGACGCGGGCCCTTCCAGGTCGGGGACCAGGTCCAGCTGACCGACCCCAAGGGCCGCCACTACACGTTCACGCTCCAGGCCGGGAACCAGTTCCACACCCACAAGGGTGCGTTCCCGCACGACGAGCTGATCGGCGCCCCCGAGGGCACGGTCGTACGCACGACGGGCAACGTCCCGTACCTCGCGCTGCGCCCCCTGCTCCCCGACTACGTCCTGTCCATGCCCCGCGGCGCCGCCGTGATCTACCCCAAGGACGCGGGGCAGATCCTGGCGATGGCCGACATCTTCGCCGGCGCCCGCGTGGTCGAGGCCGGCGTCGGCTCCGGCGCGCTCTCCACGTACCTGCTGCGCGCCGTCGGGGACACCGGCATGCTCGCCTCGTACGAGCGCCGCCAGGACTTCGCCGACATCGCCAAGGGCAACGTCGAGCGCTACTTCGGCGGGCCGCACCCGGCGTGGAAGCTCACCGTCGGCGACCTCCAGGACAACCTGGTCGAGTCCGACGTCGACCGCGTCATCCTCGATATGCTCGCCCCCTGGGAGTGCCTGGACGTCGCCTCCAAGGCGCTCGTCCCCGGCGGCCTCATCTGCTGCTACGTGGCCACCACCACGCAGATGTCCAAGACCGTCGAGGCGCTGCGCGACCACGGCACCTTCACCGAGCCGCAGGCCTGGGAGACCATGGTCCGCACCTGGCACCTGGAGGGCCTCGCGGTCCGCCCGGACCACCGGATGATCGGCCACACCGGCTTCCTGCTCACCGCCCGCCGCCTCGCCGACGGCGTCGAGCCGCCGCTGCGCCGCCGCCGCCCCGCCAAGGGCGCGTACGGCGAGGACTACGACAACGGCACGCCGGAGCCCAGCCTCCAGGAGCGTGCGGCGGCCCGTGCCGCGGCCCGCACCGCCCCGGCCGAGCAGACCGACCTCGGCTGACCCCGCAGTCCCGTCCCGGGGCGGTACGGAGCCCTCCGTACCGCCCCGCCGCACATCCGGACCCGGGGACGACCCAAGGGCGCCCCCGGGCGGCTCCGGGGGCTCCGGACGGGCCCCGCAGCCCCCGCGGAACGCCCGCAGAACGCCCACCGGACCCGCCACCACCCCGCCGCCCGCCGCACCCCCCGGTGTGGGACGATGCTCGCTCACACAGATCCGCTGGAGGGGACGCCTGGTGGAGACCGCGGTCGGAACGGCGATGGCCGAGCAGCAGACGACGCGGGACCCGGGCCGACCCGGTCACGCCCGCACCACCCCCTGGCACTGGGCCCTCACCGCGACCGGCTGCGCCGCCGTCGTGGCCGCCGCGCTCGCCGCCAACCCCGCCAGCGGCTCCCCGACGCCGCTGCGGGCCACCCCCAGGGCCCTGCCCGCCGCCGTCGCCCCCGATCCGGCCGCGGCGCAACTCCCGCTCGACTGCGGACCGTTCCCCGTGAAGATAGCGGGCAGCCTGACCGCCGACCTCGGCGACGGCCGCCCCGGCACGGTGGCCGCCGCGCACTGCGCCGCCGAGAGCGGCACCCCGCCGCACGCCGTCTACCTGCTCGGCCCCGCCACCGGCGCCGACGGCCGGCCCGCCGTCCTGGCCACCCTGCTCTCGGAGCGCGAGAACCTCACCGTCAGCCGGCTCGTGCTGCGCAGTGACGGCACCATCACCGCGCACGCCCAGGGCTACTCCAGCGAGGAGGTGCCGCGCGCCGTGCCGGACATCTCACTGGACCTCACCTGGAAGCGGCGGGGCGGCGGCTGGGACCGCTCCCAGATCGCCGCCCCGCTCGCCCTGACCTGACGGCCGGACGGACACCGGACGCCTACTCGGCGTCCGGTCCGTACACCTCGACCCGGTCCGCGATCCGGCGCACGTGGATGCAGTCGCCGGGGCACTCCTTCGCGGAGTCCACCACGTCCTGAAGCAGCGTCAGCGGAACCGGCGCGGTCTCGCCGGGCTGCTGGCGCAGTTCGTCGTCCGGCCCCTTCACGTAGGCGAGGCCGTCGATGTCGAGCTCGAAGACCTCGGGCGCGTACTGCGCACAGATGCCGTCGCCGGTGCACAGATCCTGGTCGATCCACACCTCCAGCTGCTCGCTGGCCGCCGCGTCTTCGGTCACCGACATGGTCTCCTGCCGTTTCTGTCCCGAGTCGCCCCCGATCGGGGGCAATCCCGCCATTCGTACAACGATCGGACCGACGGTCTCGGTCGCGATCGGATATCGACTCGCTCGACGATACATCTGGTCCGCTTTGGGGCGTGCGCGGTGGGTATCTCCTTAGCAGAGGGGAAGCACGCTGGGGCGAAGATCGGACACGCCCGTTCCATCTTTCTTGATCTAGGGGTTTACGGACCCCTGGTCCCAGGTAGGGTCTGGAAGCGTCCAGCTCCCCGGAGGAGGTGAGGACCGTGGCAGCCCACGATGACGACTACAACCGCAGCACCGGCAGGCCCGCTCGTGGTTCCGACGAGGCCGCTCAGGTCTCGTACCTTGAGCAGGAAATCGCCGTGCTGCGCCGCAAGCTCGCCGACTCGCCGCGCAATTCGAGAATCCTCGAAGAGCGGATCGTCGAGCTCCAGACCAACCTGGCCGGCGTGACCGCCCAGAACGAACGGCTCGCCTCCACCCTGCGTGAGGCCCGCGACCAGATCGTGGCCCTCAAGGAGGAAGTGGACCGGCTGGCACAGCCCCCGGCCGGTTTCGGCGTCTTCCTCAGCGCCAACGAGGACGGCACCGCCGACATCTTCACCGGCGGCCGCAAGCTCCGCGTCAACCTCAGCCCCAACGTCGACGCGGACGGGCTGCGGCGCGGCCAGGAGGTGATGCTCAACGAGGCCCTCAACATCGTGGACGCGATGGCCTTCGAGCGCATCGGCGACATCGTCACCCTCAAGGAGATCCTGGAGGACGGCGAGCGCGCCCTGGTCGTCGGCCACACCGACGAGGAGCGGGTGGTGCGGCTCGCCGAACCGCTTCGCGAGGAGGGGGTCACCCTCCGGGCGGGGGACGCACTGCTGCTGGAGCCCCGCTCCGGCTACGTGTACGAGGTCGTCCCGAAGTCCGAGGTCGAGGAGCTGGTCCTCGAAGAGGTCCCGGACATCGACTACCGCCAGATCGGCGGCCTGTCCAACCAGATCGAGCTGATCCGCGACGCGGTCGAGCTGCCCTACCTGCACGCCGACCTCTTCAAGGAGTACGAGCTGCGCCCGCCCAAGGGCGTCCTGCTCTACGGCCCGCCCGGCTGCGGCAAGACGCTGATCGCCAAGGCGGTGGCCAACTCGCTCGCCAAGAAGGTCGCCGAGGTGACCGGCCGCCCCCAGGGCAAGAGCTACTTCCTCAACATCAAGGGCCCCGAGCTGCTCAACAAGTACGTGGGCGAGACCGAGCGGCAGATCCGCCTGGTCTTCCAGCGGGCCCGGGAGAAGGCCGGCGAGGGCACCCCCGTCATCGTCTTCTTCGACGAGATGGAGTCGCTGTTCCGCACCCGCGGCTCCGGCGTCAGCTCGGACGTGGAGAACACCATCGTCCCGCAGTTGCTCGCCGAGATCGACGGCGTGGAGGGCCTGGAGAACGTCATCGTCATCGGCGCCTCCAACCGCGAGGACATGATCGACCCGGCGATCCTGCGGCCCGGCCGCCTGGACGTCAAGATCAAGATCGAGCGGCCGGACGCCGAGGCGGCCAAGGACATCTTCTCCAAGTACCTCAAGGACTCGCTGCCCTTCCACCCCGACGACGTCAAGGAGCACGACGGCTCCGTCGAGGCCACCGTCGCCGCGATGATCCAGTCGGTGGTGGAGCGGATGTACTCCGAGACCGAGGAGAACCGCTTCCTGGAGGTCACCTACGCCAACGGCGACAAGGAGGTCCTGTACTTCAAGGACTTCAACTCCGGCGCGATGATCCAGAACATCGTCGACCGCGCGAAGAAGATGGCCATCAAGGACTTCCTCGACCACGGTCAGCGCGGTCTGCGCGTCTCCCACCTGCTCGCCGCGTGCGTGGACGAGTTCAAGGAGAACGAGGACCTGCCGAACACCACCAACCCGGACGACTGGGCCCGCATCTCCGGCAAGAAGGGCGAGCGGATCGTCTTCATCCGCACGCTGGTCACCGGCAAGCAGGGCGCCGAGTCCGGCCGCTCCATCGACACTGTCGCCAACACGGGGCAGTACCTGTAACCGACGCACTCCGGGCCGGCAGCGGCCCCGGCAGAGCACGTACCTCCGTCCGGCTGTGGCGCCTCGCGGCCCCGCAGCCGGACGGCGCGTCTCGGGCCCGCGCCGTCGGTGCGGCGTTCTAGGCTCGACCCACCGTTCGCGGGCATACGGCCCGCGTCGGTGCTGTTCAGCGGTACGTCAGCGTGCTCCGCCCGTGGGGGGCGGCGCACCGGGCAAGGAGGGCCGCATGACCGTACGGCGCGTGATGGGCATCGAGACCGAGTACGGGATCTCCGTGCCCGGGCACCCCAACGCCAACGCCATGCTCACCTCGTCCCAGATCGTCAACGCGTACGCGGCGGCGATGCACCGGGCACGGCGGGCCCGCTGGGACTTCGAGGAGGAGAATCCGCTGCGCGACGCCCGGGGCTTCGACCTCGCGCGGGAGGTCGCGGACGCCAGCCAGCTGACCGACGAGGACATCGGCCTCGCCAACGTCATCCTCACCAACGGCGCCCGGTTCTACGTCGACCACGCGCACCCCGAGTACAGCTCGCCCGAGGTGACCAACCCGCGCGACGCCGTCCTCTGGGACAAGGCCGGCGAGCGGATCATGGAGGCGGCCGCCCAGCGGGCCCTGGAACTGCCCAACGGGCAGCAGATCCACCTCTACAAGAACAACACCGACAACAAGGGCGCCTCCTACGGCACCCACGAGAACTACCTGATGAAGCGGGCGACGCCGTTCGCCGACATCGTCCGCCACCTCACCCCGTTCTTCGTCTCGCGCCAGGTGGTCACCGGCGCCGGCCGGGTCGGCATCGGGCAGGACGGCTCCGCGCACGGCTTCCAGATCAGCCAGCGCGCCGACTACTTCGAGGTCGAGGTCGGCCTGGAGACCACGCTCAAGCGCCCGATCATCAACACCCGGGACGAACCGCACGCCGACGCCGAGAAGTACCGCCGGTTGCACGTGATCATCGGGGACGCCAACCTCTCCGAGATCTCCACCTACCTCAAGCTGGGCACCACCTCGCTGGTGCTGGCGATGATCGAGGACTCCTTCATCGCCTCCGACTTCGCGGTCGACCAGCCGGTGCGCACCCTGCACCGGGTCTCCCACGACCCCTCGCTCAAGCACCTGGTCACGCTGCGCAACGGGCGCAGGCTCACCGCCGTCCAGTTGCAGCTGGAGTACTTCGAGCTGGCCCGCAAGTACGTCGAGGACCGGTTCGGCAACGACGCGGACGAGCAGACGCTGGACGTCCTGGCCCGCTGGGAGGACGTGCTCGGCCGGCTGGAGCGCGACCCGATGTCGCTCTCCCGGCAGCTGGACTGGATCGCCAAGCGGGAGATCCTGGAGGGCTACCGCAGCCGGGACTCCCTGGAGTGGGACAACTCCCGGCTCCACCTGGTCGACCTCCAGTACAGCGACGTACGGGCCGAGAAGGGCCTCTACAACCGCCTGGTGGCCCGCGGACGGTTCGAGCGGCTGGTGACCGAGGAGGAGGTCCGCCGGGCCGTCACACAGCCCCCCGAGGACACCCGGGCGTACTTCCGCGGGCGCTGTCTGGAGCAGTACGCGGAGCACGTGGCCGCCGCCTCCTGGGACTCGGTGATCTTCGACCTGCCCGGCCGGGACTCGCTCCAGCGGGTACCCACGCTGGAGCCGCTGCGCGGGACGCGCAACCACGTGAAGGAGCTGCTGGACCGCTGCCGCACGGCGGAGGACCTGCTGCGCGTGCTGTCCGGCGGGTAACTTTTCGATCACCACGGGTGAACGCCCGGCGAATGGGAATCATCCGGGGTGACAGCGGGTGTCGGACCGGGAGCGCCGGGGCAAACCGGGAGCGTTCGCCGCACCTTGTGTATAGGGTCGGTGCAGCAGTACCGACCAAGCCGTGTCAGACGATTCGAGCGGGGTGAGGGAAATGGCGAGCAAGGACACCGGAGGCGGCCAGCAGCGGGCGAACCGCTCCTCCGAGGAGGTCGAGGAACAGGCCGCGGAGGCCCAGAATTCCGAGGAGCTCAAGGAGCGCCAGGAAAAGCTCGGCGACGACGTCGACGCGGTTCTGGACGAAATCGACGAGGTCCTGGAGTCGAACGCCGAGGATTTCGTGCGGCAGTTCGTGCAAAAGGGCGGGGAGTAACCGCCCGGAGCCCCTGCCGGACATTCGTGGAAATCGGCGATTCGCACCCCCGCGGCAGGCGGGCGGCACTGTCCTCCGCCTGCCCCGGTAGGGTGCGGGCAGCGCGTTCAAGCCACCTGGAAGGAATCGTGTGGAAGCCAACACTCGCGGCACCGGGCGTCTACCGGCTGCCTTCCTGACCCCCGGGTCCTCGTCGTTCCTCGACTTCCTCGCCGAGCACCAGCCCGAGCTGATCCCCGGCCGCCGCAGCCTTCCCGAAGGGGCGGTGATCGAGGCCCCGCACGGGACGACGATCGTCTCCGCGGTCTTCGACGGCGGCGTGGTCATCGCCGGTGACCGCCGCGCCACCATGGGCAACGTGATCGCCCAGCGCGACATCGAGAAGGTCTTCCCGGCCGACGAGTACAGCGCGGTCGGCATCGCCGGCACCGCCGGCCTCGCGGTCGAGATGGTCCGGCTGTTCCAGCTGGAGCTGGAGCACTACGAGAAGATCGAGGGCACCGTGCTCTCCCTGGAGGGCAAGGCCAACCGCCTCACCACCATGATCCGGGGCAACCTCGGCATGGCGATGCAGGGCCTCGCGGTCGTCCCGCTCTTCGCCGGCTACGACCTCGACCAGAGCCGCGGCCGGATCTTCACCTACGACGTCACCGGCGGGCGCTCCGAGGAGCGCGGCTTCGCCGCCACCGGCTCCGGCTCGGTCTTCGCCCGGGGCTCGCTGAAGAAGCTCTACCGGGACGACCTCACCGGCGACCAGGCCGCCATGCTGGTCGTCCAGGCGCTGTACGACGCGGCCGACGACGACTCGGCGACCGGCGGCCCGGACCTCGCCCGCAAGATCTTCCCGATCGTCTCGCTGATCACCGAGGACGGCTTCCGCCGCCTCACCGAGGACGAGGTCTCGCAGATCGCGGTCTCCATCACCGACCAGCGCCTCACCCACCCGAACGGCCCGCAGGCCCCGCTGCTCTAGCCATCACCTCACGGAAGGAAGGGACGACGCCGGTGTCGACACCGTTCTACGTCTCGCCCCAGCAGGCCATGGCCGACCGCGCGGAGTACGCCCGCAAGGGCATCGCGCGCGGTCGCAGCGTGGTCGTGCTCACCTACACCGAAGGCATCGTCTTCGTCGCGGAGAACACCTCGCGGGCGCTGCACAAGGTCTCGGAGATCTACGACAAGATCGCCTTCGCGGCGGTCGGCCGCTACAACGAGTTCGAGAACCTGAGGATCGGCGGCGTGCGCTACGCCGACCTGCGCGGCTACTCCTACGACCGGGCCGACGTCACCGCCCGCGGCCTGGCCAACGTGTACGCCCAGACCCTCGGCACCATCTTCTCCTCGGTGGGGGAGAAGCCGTACGAGGTCGAGCTGATCGTCGCCGAGGTCGGCCGGACACCCGACGAGGACCAGATCTACCGGCTCACCCCGGACGGCTCGGTCGTCGACGAGAAGAACTACGTGGTGGTCGGCGGCAACGCCGACTCGATCGGCAACTACCTGGGCCAGCGCCATCGCAGCGGGCTCAGCCTGACCGAGGCACTGAAGCTCGCCGTGGACTCGCTCGCCCGGGACCCCAACGGCAGCACACCGCGCACAATGACCCCCGAGCAGCTGGAGGTGGCGGTGCTCGACCGCCAGCGCTTCCAGCAGCGCAAGTTCAAGCGGATCCTGGGCGGCCAGCTCGGACGGCTGCTCGACGGCGACCAGTCCGCCGAGTCGGACGACGAGGAGAAGCCGGCGGCCACCCCGCCGTCCGACGCGCCGGCGTCGGAGTAGCAGTGCCAGGGAGTCCCGTACGGCGGCCGTCCGCCGTCGTGCGGGACTCCCGTGCCCCTGCGACGCCTTGACCGCTGGTCAAGGCGTAGCGGAGGCGGTTTCGGACAGCTCCAATCAGAGAATGGATGCCTCATGGACCGCCGAATTTTCGGGCTGGAGAACGAGTACGGCGTCACCTGCACGTTCCGGGGGCAGCGACGGCTGTCGCCGGACGAGGTGGCGCGGTACCTCTTCCGCCGCGTTGTCTCCTGGGGCCGCAGCAGCAACGTCTTCCTGCGCAACGGCGCCCGCCTCTACCTCGACGTCGGCTCCCACCCCGAGTACGCCACCCCCGAGTGCGACGACGTCGTCGAGCTGGTGACGCACGACAAGGCGGGCGAGCGCATCCTCGAAGGACTCCTGGTCGACGCCGAGCGGCGGCTGCACGAGGAGGGCATCGCGGGGGACGTCTACCTCTTCAAGAACAACACCGACTCGGCCGGCAACTCCTACGGCTGCCACGAGAACTACCTGGTGGCCCGGCACGGCGAGTTCTCCCGGCTGGCGGACGTGCTGATCCCGTTCCTGGTGACCCGCCAGCTGATCTGTGGCGCCGGCAAGGTGCTGCAGACCCCGCGCGGCGCGGTCTACTGCGTGAGCCAGCGCGCCGAGCACATCTGGGAGGGCGTCAGCTCGGCGACCACCCGCTCCCGTCCGATCATCAACACCCGGGACGAGCCGCACGCCGACGCCGAGCGCTACCGGCGGCTGCACGTCATCGTCGGCGACTCCAACATGTCGGAGACCACCACCCTGCTCAAGGTGGGCTCCACCGACCTGGTGCTCCGGCTGATCGAGGCCGGCGTGGTGATGCGCGACCTCACCCTGGAGAACCCGATCCGGGCGATCCGCGAGGTCAGCCACGACCTCACCGGCACCCACCAGGTGCGGCTGGCCAACGGCCGGGAGGCCAGCGCGCTGGACATCCAGGAGGAGTACTTCACCAAGGCCCTGGAGTTCGCCGACCGCAAGGGCCTCAACAACGGCACCATCGCCCGGGTGCTCGACCTGTGGGGCCGCACCCTGGAGGCCGTCCGCACCGAGAGCCTGGACAGCGGCGTGGCCACCGAGATCGACTGGATCATGAAGTACAACCTCATCGAGCGCTACCGGGCGAAGCACCAGATGAGCATGTCCAACCCGCGGGTCGCCCAGATCGACCTCGCCTACCACGACATCCACCGCCGCCGCGGGCTGTTCTACCTGCTGCAGGCCAAGGGGCAGGCGCAGCGGGTGACCACCGACCTCAAGACCTTCGAGGCCAAGTCGATCCCGCCGCAGACCACCCGGGCCCGGCTGCGCGGGGACTTCATCCGCCGCGCCCAGGAGCAGCGCCGGGACTTCACGGTGGACTGGGTGCACCTGAAGCTCAACGACCAGGCGCAGCGGACGGTGCTCTGCAAGGACCCGTTCCGTTCGGTGGACGAGCGGGTGGAGAAGCTGATCGCGGGGATGTGATCCCCGCCCGCGGTGCGGTCGGCCAGGCCCGACCCCGGTGTCCCTACCGGGGTCGGGCCTGGTCGCGTCATACGCTGTCGATCGGGTCCGAATGCCCGATTTCTCCCGACAGTAAGGAACACCGTGCGCCGCACCGCCGGTCTGCTTCTCACTCTCCCGCTGCTGTTGGCGGTCGCCTGCACCAGCTCGACCAAGCCCGCGAGCACGCCCTCCCCGTCCGCGTCGAGCGCCGCCCCGACCGTGCCGACCCCGGTCGACGAGGCCCAGCCGATGCCCACGGTCACGGGTGAGTTCGGGACGAAGGCCACCATCACCATCCCGCCGGGCCAGCCCAGCGGCCAGTTCGTGGTGCACACGGTCAGCGAGGGCGACCGGGCGGTGGTCAACAAGGGCGACTGGGTGACGGTGAACTACACGGCGAAGGACTGGACGACCGGCAAGGAGCTGCGCAGCTCGTACGACGCGGGCGACAAGCCGCAGCTGTACCCGGCCGGCAGCGGGCAGCTGGTGCCCGCCTTCGACCAGAGCGTGGTCGGCAAGAAGGTCGGCAGCCGGCTGCTGGTGGTGGCCCCGCCGTCGGCCGCCTTCGGCGACCAGGGCAATGAGCCGCTGGGGGTGGGCGGCGGGGACACCGTCGTGTTCGTGCTGGACATCATGGAGAGCCTGCCGCCGGACTCCACCCTCTCCGGCGCCATGACACAGCCGCCGGCGACGATGCCGCAGGTGAAGGACAACGGCAAGGCCGCTGTGACGATCACCGTGCCGCCGGGGCAGGCCCCGCCCGCCGAGCTGCAGCAGGCGGTGCTGATCAAGGGCGAGGGCAAGCAGGTGAAGGCCGGGCAGACGCTGGTGGTGCAGTACACCGGGGTGCTCTGGAGCAACGGCCAGCAGTTCGACTCCTCGTGGAGCCACGGCGGCGCCCAGGCGCTGCAGATCGGCACCGGCAGCGTGATCGAGGGCTGGGACAAGGGCCTGGTCGGCCAGACCGTGGGCAGCCGGGTGGAGCTGGTGGTGCCGCCGGCGCTCGGCTACAAGGACCAGGCGCAGGGCGCGGTGCCGGCCAACTCCACGCTGGTCTTCGTGGTCGACATCCTGGAGGCCGTGTAGCGCCCGTCCGACGGGGATGCGTCGGGAATCGGGTCGGACACGGTCTAGGTGGACAAGCTCCGACGTCGTACGCTTGGGCGGGCGCTCGCACAACTCAGCGCCCGCCCTCATCCTGACCTGTCATACTGCCCTCGCACTGTGGTAGGCGCCGCCGGCGTCCGGGGTTCCGGGCGGCAGTGCGACTGCACCGCGGCGATCACCACGCCGGCCGTAGACCTCGAAGACCTCGTGGCGAGATGGATGGGGAGTCATGTCTGAGAAAGCGTCGAGCCCGGGTGGAGCCGGCACCGCGAACGGGAACTCCGCCGGCGACCCGGCCGACTCGCGCCCCGGCGGCCCGCAGCCGGGTGACGGCGAGTCGATCGTCATCCCGCCGTCGATCCTGAAGCAGCAGGCCGGCTGGGCGGCCCCGGGTCAGGCCGCGCGGACCGCCGGCGGTACGAAGACGGACGACGCTCCGCAGATCTTCGCCTCGAACGTGCGCCGCCAGGACACCTCCGAGGCCGGCTACGACGAGAACCCGCCCGGTGTCGGCCGCCTCGGTGTGATCCTCGGCACCGTCCTGGCCGTGCTGCTGGTCGGGAGCGGTGCGACGCTGTACGTGGTCAGCCAGGACGACAAGGACGCCAAGGCCAAGCCCGACGCGGCGGCCACCGCCCCGACGGCGAAGCCCACGCCCACCGTCGAGCCGGTGCCCCCGATCAAGGACACCGCCAAGGTGCTGCCGACCGTCACCGGCGAGTTCGGCAAGAAGGCCGCCATCGAGCTGCCCGCCGAGCAGGCCGACGGCTCCTTCGTGGTCAAGGTGATCACCGAGGGCACCGGCCCGAAGGTCGAGAAGAACTCCTGGGCCTCGGTCGACTACACCGCCAAGGACTGGACGACCGGCAAGGACATCCCCAGCTCGTACGACGACAACGGGCGCCAGCAGATCTTCCAGGCCGGCACCGACGCGCTGATCCCCGCGCTGGACCAGGCGGTGCTCGGCAAGAAGGCCGGCAGCCGCGTCCTGGTGGTCGCCCCGCCCGCCGCCGCGTTCGGCGACAAGGGCAACCCGAACATGTCGATCGGCGGCAAGGACAACCTGGTCTTCGTCATCGACATCCGCAGCAGCACCGCGCCCGACGCGGTCGTCAGCGGCACCGTGACCCCGCCGCCCGCGGGCTTCCCGCAGGTGAAGGACAACGGCAAGAAGCCCGCCGAGATCACCCCGGTGGCCGGCGCCCCCGAGCCGACCGAGCTGAAGAGCCACACCCTGATCAAGGGCGAGGGCCGGAAGATCGAGAAGGGCGACAAGGTCGTCGTCCAGTACACCGGCGCGCTGTGGAAGGACGGCAAGGTCTTCGACTCCTCGCTGAGCAAGGGCCAGGCCTTCTCCTTCCCGGTCGGCGGCGGCCAGGTCATCAAGGGCTGGGACCAGGGCCTGGAGGGCCAGACCATCGGCAGCCGGGTGCTGCTGGTGATCCCCGCCTCGCTCGGCTACGGCGACCAGGCGCAGGGCGACATCCCCGCCAACTCCACCCTGGTGTTCGTGGTGGACGTCCTGGACGCGGGTCAGGGCTGATCCACTTTCGGGTGACAATGGTGTGCGTATGACCTCGGGGCAGGGCCGCGTGGCCTGAGCCCGTACGGGCGGCGGGCGCCCGTACCGTGGTCCGGGAACGGACCGGGGTGCGGGTGGCCGCCGCCCGGTCGTGTGCACGCCGTCCCGTACGGCAAGAGTGAGAAGAGGCAGTAGTGAGCAACAAGACGAAGCCCGAGATCGACTTCCCGGTCGGCGACGCCCCGGCGGAGCTGCAGATCCGGGACATCGAGGTCGGCACCGGCGACGAGGCCAAGCCGGGCCAGGTCGTCGAGGTGCACTACGTCGGCGTGACCTTCGCGACCGGCGAGGAGTTCGACGCCAGCTGGAACCGCAACAGCACCTTCAAGTTCCCGCTCGGCGCCGGCCGCGTCATCAAGGGCTGGGACCAGGGCGTCGTCGGCATGAAGGTCGGCGGCCGCCGCGAGCTGACCATCCCGGCGCACCTCGCCTACGGCAACCAGTCGCCGACCCCGGCCATCCCGGCGGGCTCGACCCTGATCTTCGTGGTCGACCTGGTCGGTGTCTGAGCCGGTCTGCCCAGGGGGCCGCATCACCGTTCCGGGTTGGGGCCCCCGGTCGTTTCCGGAGTCGGCTTTTGCACTGCGTACCGCTACCGGTACGGTCGGTCCCGCCGGGTCCACGACTGCCCGGCGGGCGCACCCCGCGCGCGGCGCGGCACACCGGAAGGGTCAGCGATGGCGATCGCCAAGGCAGAGCGGCTGATGAATCTCGCCCTGTGCCTGATGAACACCAGACGTCCGCTCTCCAAGAAGGAGCTGCGGGAATCCATCGAGGCGTACCGCGAGGCCTGGCAGAACAGCAGCGAGGACGCCTTCAACCGGATGTTCGAGCGGGACAAGGACGACCTGCGCGAACTCGGCCTGGTCATCGACGTCGACGAGAACGCGCTGGACGGCGAGCTCGGCTACCTCGCCCGCGCCGACCGCAACCGCCTCCCCGAGATCGCCCTGGATGCCGAGGAGGCCGCCGCGCTCACCCTGGCCGCCCGGGTCTGGCAGCAGGCCAAGATGTCCGGCGCGGCCAGCGGCGCCCTGCAGAAGCTGCGCGCCGCCGGGGTGCCGTTCGTCGCCGAGCCGGAGGGCCGCAGCGCCCTGGAGCCGCGCATCCCCGCCCGCGAGGCCGCGTTCGAGCCGCTGCTCACCGCCGCCCGCGACCGGCGCCCGGTCACCTTCGACTACCGCAAGGCCGGCGCCGCCGCCGTGGAGCAGCGCAGCGTCGAACCGTGGGCCCTGGAGTGCTGGCGCGGCCACTGGTACCTGGCCGGCTGGGACCGCGACCGCGAGGCGGCCCGGGTCTTCCGGCTCAGCCGGATCACCGGCCGGGTGAAGGCCCGCTCCGGGCCCTTCCGCGCCGCCGTCCCCGAGCACGTGGACGTCCGGGCCACCGTCGCCAAGTTCGCCGGGGAGGGCGCCACCGCGAGCGCCACCGTACGGGTCCGCCGGGGCGCCGGCTTCCCGCTGCGCACCAAGGCGCTGGAGACCCGCCGGATCGACGAGCGGTGGGACGAGCTGGAGATCCCGTATGGCAACGGGCTGGGCGCCGACCTCGCCGAGTTCGGGCCGGACGTGCTGGTGCTCGGCCCCGAGGAGCTGCGCGCGGACGTGATCGACCGGCTGCGGGCGGTCGCCGGGGAGGCCCCCGCGATCGTCGCCGCGCGGACCGGCCCCGCCGGGGAGTCCGCCGTCCCCGCCGTCGCCGAAGGAGCGCAGGCATGAGCAACGCCATCGACCAGACCCGCCGGATGCTCTCGCTGGTCACCTACCTGCGGGAGCGGCCCGGCGCAGAGGTGGCCGAGGTGGCCCGCGCCTTCGGCATCAGCGAGCGCGAGCTGATCGCCGACCTCAACGTGCTGCCGATGTGCGGCACCAGCTTCCGCGGCGGCGACCTGCTCGACATCGACACCGACGGCGAGCACATCTGGTGGCACAACGTCGACGACGTGGCCCAGCCGCTGCGGCTGGCCGCCGACGAGGCGACCGCCCTGCTGGTCGCCGCCCGCGCGGTGGCCGGGCTGCCCGGTCTGCGGGCCGGCGACCGGGAGGCGCTCACCCGGGCCGTCGCCAAGATCGAGAACGCGGCCGGGGACAGCGCCGAGGGCAGCGCCCGGGTCGGCGTCACCTTCGAGGCCGAGAGCCACGTCTTCGCCGACATCGACCGGGCCCTCAGCGAGGGCCGCCGGCTCTGGCTGCGCTACTACTCGCACGGCCGCGGCGGCATGACCGAGCGCGAGGTCGACCCGATCCGGCTGCTCACCGAGGGGCACACCTACCTGGAGGCGTGGTGCCGCACCTCCGAGGACCACCGGATGTTCCGGCTCGACCGGGTCGCCGAGATCCGGGTGCTGGACACCCCCTCCGACCCGCCGAAGCGCGAGCCCCGCGACCTCTCCGGCGGGCTGGTCAACCCGGCCGCCGACGACCCCGAGGTGGTCGTCGAGGTCTCCTCGGGCGGGCGCTGGGTCGCCGAGTACTACACCCACGACCACGCCGAGGAGCTGCCCGACGGCGGCCTGCGGATCACCCTGCGCAGCGCCGACCCCTCGCAGCTGCGCCCGCTCGCCCTGCGGCTCGGCCGCGACGGCCGGATCGTCTCGCCGCCCGAGCTCGCCGAACAGGCCCGCGCCGCCGCCCGGGAGGCGCTGGCCGGCTACGCGGACGGGCAGGTCTGAGCGTGGAGCCGGGGACCAGATTCAAGGTGTACTGCTCCGAGTGCCGGGAGAAGGTGGAGCTGCCGGCCGAGGACTTCCGGCTCACCCTCGGCCGTACCGCGGCGCAGGCGCACTACAGCTTCAGCTGCCCGCTCTGCGACGCGGCGGTGCGCAAGCCCGCCGGGGAGAAGATCGTCGCCGCGCTGACCGGGGCCGGGGTGCGCACCATGCGGCTCGTGCCGGTGGAGGGCTGAGGCCCGCCGGGACGGTACCGGCCGGCCCGGGGGCGGACCTGCTCAGGGGCCCGGGGGCGTACGCGCTCAGGGGCCCGGGGGTGTACTGCACAGAGGCCCGGGGCCGTACCCGCGGGCGGGGCCCGGGGGCTTCCGGGCGGTCGGAGGCCGGGGGATAGGGTGGACGGCATGTCCTGGATGCTCGTCGCCGCCGTCCTGCTCAGCACCGCCGGCCTGCTGGTCCTCGGGGTGCTCGCGATCCGGGTCTGGCTGGCCGTCCGGGCGCTCGCCCAGGGCGTGGACGCGGCCTCCCGGGCCCTGGCCGACGCCTCCGCGGAACTCGCGGCCTCGCTGCCGGTGCGCTGACGGGCCGTTCCGGCCGGCCGCCGCGGGGGTGGCGACCGGGTGTCGCCGCAGGGAGCGGAGACCGGGCCCGGTGAGATCCGGCCGATTTACCGCCGGACGGGGGGCTGCTGCGCGGGGGCTGTGGCGCGTTAGGCTCTTTCGAGTGGCTCCCGGACTGCGAAGGGGGTCGCAGTCCTGTTCGGGCGGTCTTCGTCAACGCTTCACCCGCAGCGGTTACCATCCCCGCAGCGGGCGGCCTGCCGGTGTGCCGCCATGAGTGAAGGTGGTCGAACATGCGGGTCTCGGGTACCGCGATCCTGGTGGTCGTGGTTCTTGCCATTCTGCTCTTCGGCGCCAAGCGGCTGCCCGATCTGGCGCGCTCGCTCGGCCAGTCGATGCGGATCCTGAAGAGCGAGACCAAGGCCATGAAGTCCGAGGGCTCCGCCACGGCCGACACCCCGGCCGCCCCGCCGCAGCCGGTGCAGGCCACCGACGCCGGCGCGGCGAAGACCATCCAGTCGGCCCCGGGCGCCTCCGCGACGGCCCGCCCGGTCGCCGAGCAGGACAGCGGGAAGCAGGACGCGGGCCGGCAGCACTGACGCGCTCGGCCGGGCGCCACCCGCCCGGGCCGTCCGCGACCACCTGAGGTCCGCCGACCGGCGGGCCTCGACGCACGAGTTGAGGACCGGGGTTGAGCAAGGTCGACAAGGCGCCGAAGAAGAAGGTGCCCAAGGATCCCGAGGGGCGGATGGCCCTCGCCGACCACCTGCGCGAGCTGCGGAACCGCGTGGTCAAGTCGGTCCTGGCGATCGTGGTGTTCACGATCGTCGCGCTGATCTACCACAAGCAGATCGAGTCCTTCCTGCTGAAGCCGCTGCCGCAGTGCACGCCGGAGATCATCGCCTCGTCCAAGGGCCGCTGCGCCCAGGTCTCCAACATCGGCCTCACCGCGGGCTTCACCTGGATGCTCAAGGTCGCGCTGACCGCGGGCGTGGTCGCGACCGTGCCGGTCTGGCTGTACCAGCTGTGGGCCTTCGTGGCGCCCGGGCTGCACAAGCACGAGCGCAAGTACACGGTCATCTTCATGCTGGCCGGCGCGCCGCTCTTCCTGTCCGGTGTGGCGCTGGCGATGCTGCTGCTGCCGATGACGGTCGAGGTGCTGATCTCGTTCACCCCGAACAACACCACGCCGATCCTGCCGCCCGAGGACTACTTCGACATCGCCACCCGGCTGGTGCTGGTCTTCGGTCTGGCCTTCGAGTTCCCGCTGCTGCTGGTGATGCTCAACATGGTGGGCATGGTCACCGGCAAGCGGCTGCTCACCTGGTGGCGCGGCATGGTGATGGGCATCACGGTCTTCGCCGCCTTCGCCACGCCCAGCGCCGACCCGCTGAGCATGCTGGCACTGGCCGCGCCGATCTGGGGCCTGTACTTCGTCGCGGTGGGCATCGCGATCCTCAACGACAAGCGCAAGGCGCGCCGCAGCCCGGACTACGGGCTGAGCGACGAGGAGGCCTCGGCGCTCGACCTCTCGGTGCAGCCGGTCGCCGCCGTGGAGTCGGTCGAGGCGTCCTCCGCACCGTCCGCGGGCGCCGCGGTGCCGGCCGCGCGGCACGAGCACATGGACGACGTCACCTGACCGACATCTGCTGATCGACGTCACCTGATCGACGCCGCACCCGGCCGGGTGCGGCCCGTCCGACCCGGGAGCCCCGGTCCGCCGTTCCCCGGCGGGCCGGGGCTCCGTCGTGCGGCGGGGGTGTCCTCTTGGCAGCATCGATGGCATGTGACATATTACTGACGTGCCCAAGAGACCTTCCCTGGACGTCGTCGTGGTCGGCGCCGGCGTCGTCGGCGCCGCCTGCGCCCACTACGCCGCCCGCGCCGGCCTCTCCGTCGCCGTCGTGGACCGCGGACCGGTCGCCGGCGGGACCACCGGGGCCGGCGAGGGCAACCTGCTGGTCTCCGACAAGGAGCCCGGCCCCGAACTCGACCTCGCCCTGTACTCCACCCGGCTCTGGCGGGACCTGGCCGTGACCCTCGGCCCCGCCGTCGAGTACGAGGCCAAGGGCGGCCTGGTGGTCGCCGCCGACCCGGCCGGGCAGGACGCGCTGCGCGCCTTCGCCGCCCGGCAGACCGCCGTCGGCGTCACCGCCGAGGAGGTCCCCGCCGAGCGCCTGCGGGAGTACGAACCGCACCTCGCGGACGGCCTCGCCGGGGGCTTCCACTACCCGCAGGACGCCCAGGTCCAGCCCGCCCTCGCCGCCGCCCACCTGCTGCGCGCGGCCCGCCGCGACGGCGCCGTGCTCTACACCGGGGAGACCGTACGGGCGCTGCGCACCGGCCCCGGCGGCCGGGTGCTCGGCGTGGAGACCGACCGCGGCCGGCTGGACGCGCCCGCCGTGGTCAACGCGGCCGGCACCTGGGGCGGCGAACTGGCCGCCCTGGCCGGCGTCCACCTGCCGGTGCTGCCCCGGCGCGGCTTCGTCCTGGTGACCGAGCCGCTGCCGCGGATCGTCCGGCACAAGGTGTACGCCGCGGACTACGTCGCCGACGTGGCCAGCGGCTCCGCCGCCCTGCAGACCTCCGCCGTGGTCGAGGGCACCCCCGGCGGCCCGGTGCTGATCGGCGCCAGCCGGGAGCGGGTCGGCTTCGACCGCACGCTCTCCGTCGAGGTGCTGCGCCGGCTCGCCGCCCAGGCCGCGACGCTGTTCCCGGTCCTCGCCGAGGTGGCCGTGATGCGCAGCTACCGGGGCTTCCGCCCGTACCTGCCGGACCACCTGCCGGCGATCGGCGCCGACGACCGGGTGCCCGGGCTCTACCACGCCTGCGGGCACGAGGGCGCCGGCATCGGACTGGCACCCGCCACCGGCCTGCTGATCGCCGAACAGCTGGCCGGCAAGGAACCGTCCCTGGACCTCACCCCCTTCCGGGCCGACCGGTTCCCGGCCGCCGCCTGACCGCACCCGCGCGGGCCCGCGGCCCGGAGCACCACGACGAATCGGAACGGAGCGCCACCCATGCGCCGAACCCCCGCCGACCTGGTCGAGGCCCGACCGGGGCCCGCCCACACCATCGAGTTCGACGGGCGCGAGATCCCCGCCCTGCCCGGGCAGTCGATCGCCGCCGCGCTCTGGGCCGACGGCGTGCTCGCCTGGCGCACCACCCGCGCCGGCGGGCGCCCGCGCGGCGCGTTCTGCGGCATCGGCGCCTGCTTCGACTGCCTCGCCACCGTCGACGGCCGGCCCAACCGGCGCACCTGCCTCGTCCCGGCCGAGCCGGGCACCGTCGTCACCACCCAGGAGGGCCACGGCCGTGCCGACCTCGCCGTCTGACCGCCCCGCCGACCACTACGACCTCGCGGTCGTCGGGGCCGGGCCGGCCGGGCTGGCCGCCGCCGTGACCGCCGCCGACCTCGGGCTGCGCTGCGCGCTGCTCGACGGCGGGCAGAGCCCCGGCGGGCAGTACTACCGGCACCCCGCGCCCGGCCTGGGCGCCCGCCGCCCGGACCGGCTGCACCACGGCTGGTCGGTCTACACCGGCCTCGCCCGGCGGCTGGCCGCCGCGGAGGAGGGCGGCCGGGTCGACTTCCTGCCCGGGCACCAGGTGTGGGCGCTGGAGCGGACCGCCCCGCAGGCCGCGGGTGGTTCCGGTGGTGCCGGTTGGCACGGGGAGGACACCGCGTGGGCGGTGCACGTCACCCGCGGGCCCGGCGCCGACGAGCGGGCGGTCGTCCGGGCGTCCACCGTCCTGCTGGCCACCGGCGCGTACGAGCGGCAGCTGCCGTTCCCCGGCTGGACGCTGCCCGGGGTGGTGACGGCCGGCGGCGCGCAGGCCATGCT
Organism: Kitasatospora sp. NPDC054939; assembly: GCF_053610105.1. NCBI lineage: Bacteria > Bacillati > Actinomycetota > Actinomycetes > Kitasatosporales > Streptomycetaceae > Kitasatospora > Kitasatospora sp. NPDC054939. The sequence continues at coordinate 33,123 of NZ_JBSGXP010000039.1, forward strand.
CAAGAGCGGCCTGGTGCTGCCCGGCCGGCGGATCGTGGTGGCCGGCAGCGGACCGCTGCTGCTCGCCGCGGCCTCCTCGCTGGTCACCGCCGGCGCCGAGGTGCCCGCCGTGGTCGAGGCGGGCGACTACCTCGGCTACGCCCGCCGCCCCGGCGTGCTGGCCGCCGTCCCGGCCAAGCTCGTCGAGGGCGCCGGGCACGGCAGCGCGCTGCTGCGGCACGGCGTCCGGCTGCGCCGGCGCAGCGCGGTCGTCGAGGCGCACGGCACCGACCGGGTCACCGCCGTCACCGTCGCCCGGCTGGACGCCGACTGGCGGCCGGTGCCGGGGACGGAGCGGCGGATCCCCTGCGACGCGCTGGCCGTCGGCCACGGGCTGCTGCCGCAGATCGAACTCGCCACCGAGGCGGGCGCCGCCACCAGGACCACCCCCGACGGCGCGGTGGCGCTGCGGGTGGACGCCCGGCTGCGCACCAGCGTCCCCGGACTCTGGGCGGCGGGGGAGACCTGCGGGGTCGGCGGCGCGGACCTCGCGATCACCGAGGGCGAACTGGCGGCGCACGCGGTCGCGGACCAGCTGGCGGGCGGGCTTCCGGGGCGGATCCCGGGGGAGCTCTCGGGCCGGGTTTCGGGTCGGTCCTCGGGACAGCTCCCGGGGCGTCCGGGCGCCGGGCGTCCGGGTTCGCCGCCCGGCGTCGGTGCGCTGCTGCGCCGGCGGGCCCGGCTGCGGGCCTTCGCCGAGCTGATGGCCGCCGCGCACCGCCCCGGGCCCGGCTGGACCGGCTGGCTGCGCCCGGACACCGATGTCTGCCGCTGCGAGGAGGTGCCGGTCGCACGGATCCACGAGGCCGTGGACGAGCTCGGCGCCGGCGACGCGCGGACCGTCAAACTGCTGACCCGCGCCGGAATGGGGTGGTGCCAGGGCCGGATGTGCGGTCCGGCGGTGGCCTGCCTCTCCGGTGCCGACGAGGCCCGGGCGGACAGCCGTCCCCTGTCCTGCCCGGTGCCGCTCTCCCAGCTCGCGGCCGGGACGCCGGAGGCGTCCGCCGGTCGGGGCGCCCCGACCGCTCCCGGTGGGCCGGGCGTTCCCAGTGCCCCTTCCGGCGGGTCGGGCGCTTCCGGTGCCCCTTCCGGCGGGCCGGGCGCGGCGCAGGGCTGAACCGCGTGGGCGGGGGCACTTGTCTCCGCCTGCGCCCGCTTATAAAATGTCACACCTCACCAAGGAGTCATTCGTGTCCAACACCCAGCACGACACCACCCGCCCCTGGCGCGGCATCATGGTCGCCACCACGATCCCGCTGCGCGAGGACCTCTCCGTCGACTACGACGCCTACGCCGAGCACGTCCGCTGGCTGATCGACTCGGGCTGCGACGGCGTCGTCCCCAACGGCTCGCTGGGGGAGTACCAGACCCTCACCGCCGAGGAGCGCGCCCGCATCGTCACCACCGCCGTCGAGGCGGCCGGCGACGGCTCGCGGGTCATGCCCGGAGTCGCCGCGTACGGCAGCGCCGAGTCCCGCCGCTGGACCGAGCAGGCCGCCGAGGCCGGCGCCGGCTCCGTCCTGCTGCTCCCGCCGAACGCCTACCGCGCCGACCGGGCCGCCGTCCGCGCCCACTACGCCGAGGTCGCCAAGGCCGGGCTGCCGATCGTCGCGTACAACAACCCGATCGACACCAAGGTCGACCTCGTCCCCGGCCTGCTCGCCGAACTGCACGGCGAGGGCTCGATCGTGGCCGTCAAGGAGTTCAGCGGCGACGTCCGCCGGGCGTACGAGATCGCCGAGCTGGCCCCCGGCCTCGACCTGCTGATCGGCGCCGACGACGTGCTGCTGGAGCTGGCCCTGGCCGGTGCCGTCGGCTGGATCGCCGGCTACCCGAACGCCCTCCCGGAGGCGTCCGCCGCGCTGTACAAGGCCGCCGTGGCGCTCGACCTCGACACCGCGCTGCCGCTCTACAAGGCGCTGCACTCCCTGCTGCGCTGGGACTCCAAGACCGAGTTCGTGCAGGCCATCAAGCTCTCCATGGACATCGCCGGCCGCCCCGGCGGTCCCACCCGCGCGCCCCGCCTGCCGCTGAACCCGGAGACCGAGGCCGCCGTCCGCGCCGCCACCGAGAAGGCGCTCGCCGAGGGCCTCGCGTAACACCGCCTGTCCGCAGGAACGGCCGGCTGCGGGGGCAGCCGGCCCCGGACCGTCCACCCCCTTCCCCACGGAGCCGAAGAAGCCATGCGCAGCCGCCATGTGTTCCACGCCGTCGACTCGCACACCGAGGGCATGCCGACCCGGGTCATCACCGGCGGGTTCGGCGTCATCCCCGGCGCCACCATGGCGGAACGCCGGGTCCACTTCCAGCAGCACCTCGACCACTTCCGCACCCTGCTGATGTACGAGCCGCGCGGCCACGCCGCGATGAGCGGCGCGATCCTGCAGCCGCCCACCCGGCCCGACGCCGACTACGGCGTGCTCTACATCGAGGTCTCCGGCCTGCTGCCGATGTGCGGCCACGGCACCATCGGCGTCGCCACCGTGCTCGTCGAGACCGGCATGGTGCCCGTCGTCGAACCCGTCACCACCGTCCGGCTGGACACCCCCGCCGGGCTGGTCGTCGCCGAGGTGCAGGTCGAGGACGGCGCCGCGACCGCGGTCACCATCCGCAACGTGCCCTCGTACGCGGCGGCGCTGGACCGCAAGATCGAGGTGCCCGGGTACGGCACGGTCGGCTACGACCTCGCGTACGGCGGCAACTTCTACGCCGTCCTGCCGCTCGCCGAGTTCGGGCTGCCCTTCGAACGCGAGCGCAAGCAGGACATCCTCGACGCCGGACTCGCCCTGATGGACGCCATCAACGCCGGCCCCGACCGGCCGGTGCACCCGGACGACCCGTCCATCCACAGCTGCCACCACGTGCAGCTGCTCGCCCCCGGCTCCACCGCCGAGCACTCCCGGCACGCCATGGCCATCCACCCCGGCTGGTTCGACCGCTCGCCCTGCGGCACCGGCACCTCCGCCCGGATGGCCCAGCTGCACGCCCGCGGCGAACTGCCGCTCGGCCGGGACTTCCGCAACGACTCCTTCATCGGGACGACCTTCACCGGCCGCCTGGTCGAGGAGACCGAGGTCGCCGGACGGCCCGCCGTGGTGCCCACCGTCACCGGACGGGCCTGGGTCACCGGCACCGCCCAGTACTTCCTCGACCCGCGCGACCCGTTCCCCGCCGGGTTCCTGCTCTGAAAACCGCCCTCCGGAAGGCCCCCGCTGTGAGCATCACGTCCACCAACCCCGCCGACCCGGCCGACCTCGTCGTCACCGTCGAGGCCCCCGGCGCCGACGCCGTCCGCGCCGCCGTCGCCCGCGCCCGCACCGCCCAGGCGGGTTGGCGCGCGGCCGGCAGCGCCGCCCGCTCCGCCGCGCTCGGCCACGCCGCCGCGGCCGTCGACGCCCACGCCGGGGAACTCGCCGCGCTCATCGCCCGCGAGGTCGGCAAGCCGCTCGTCGAGGCCCGCGGCGAGGTCGCCCGCACCTCCGCGATCCTCCGCTACTACGCCCAGGCCCCCTACGCGCCCGCCGGCGCCGTCCACGAGACCGCCGCCGGCGAGGGCCTGCTGCTCACCCGCCGCCGCCCCTACGGCGTCGCCGGGCTGATCACCCCGTGGAACTTCCCGCTGGCCATCCCCGCCTGGAAGGCCGCGCCCGCGCTCGCCGTCGGCAACACCGTCGTGCTCAAGCCCGCGCCCGAGGCCACCGCCTGCGCGCTGCGCCTCGCCGAGGTGATGGGCCTGCCCGAGGGCGTGCTCGCCGTGCTGCCCGGCGGCGCCGAGGAGGGCACCGCGCTGGTCGACTCCGCCGACGTGGTCTCCTTCACCGGCTCCACCGCGGTCGGCCGGGCCGTCGTCCGCGCCGCGACCGAACGCGGCGTCCCCGTCCAGGCCGAACTCGGCGGACTCAACGCGGCGCTGGTCCTCCCCGACGCCGACATCGAGCAGGCCGCCGCCCACATCGCCAACGCCGTCGCCGGGTACGCCGGGCAGAAGTGCACCGCCACCAGCCGGGTCGTCGCCGTCGGCAGCGCGTACGAGCCGCTGCGCGCCGCCCTGGTCAAGGCGCTCACCGCGCTCGCCGAACCCGAGGCGCTGGTCGCCTCCTGCGGGCCCGTCATCTCCGCCGCCGCCCGCGAGCGCCTCACCGGCGCCGTCGCCACCGCGCGCGAGGCCGGGGCGACCGTGCTCGCCGGCGGCGGCGTGCCCGAGCGGGCCGGCTGGTTCGTCGAGCCGACCCTGCTCGCCGACGTACCCGCCGAACACCCGCTGCGCCGCGAGGAGTTCTTCGGCCCGATCGCCGTCCTGCTGCCCGCCGCCGACCTCGACGAGGCGATCGCGCTGGCCAACGACACCCCGCACTCGCTGGCCACCTCGGTGCACAGCGGCAGCCTCGACGTCGCCCTGGCGGCGGCGGACCGGCTGGACGCGGGCATGATCCGGATCAACGCGCCGTCCAGCGGCGTCGACTTCCACCTGCCGTTCGGCGGCGCCAAGGGCGCGAGCCACGGCGACCGCGAACAGGGGCAGGCGGCGCTGGACTTCTACACGGCCGGCCGGACGATCAGCGTGCTGCCGGGCGGGGGTGCCTGATGGGTGCGGTCGGACGGCGGGCCGGGGAAGCGGGTTCGGGCTCGGGCTCGGGTGGTGTGGCGGGTGTCGGGGCCGGGGTGCTGCGGGTGGACACCGTCGACTACCACACGGCCGGTGAGCCGTTCCGGATCGTGGTCGCCGGCGCGCCCGCCGCCCCCGGCGACACCGTGGCCGAGCGCCGCGCCGTCGCCCTCGGCGCCGGCGGCACCGCCACCGCGCCGCGGCCGAGCGCCCTGGACAGCGTCCGGCAACTGCTCACCCGCGAACCGCGCGGCCACGCGGGCATGTACGGCGGATTCGTCGTTCCGCCGGACGACGACGAGGCCCACCTCGGCGTGCTCTTCTGGCACAAGGACGGCTACTCCACCGCCTGCGGCCACGGCACCATCGCGCTCGGCGCCTGGGCCGTCGACTCCGGCCTGGTGGCCGCGCCCGACGACGGCACCGCCCGGGTCCGCATCGACGTGCCGTCCGGGCGGGTCACCGCCGCCGTCCACCGCAGCGGCGGACGCACCACCGGCGTCACCTTCCGCAACGTGCCCACGGTGGTCAGCGCCCTGAAGCTGCCCGTGGCCATCTCGCGGGGCGAGGTCGAGGTCGCGGTCGCCCACTCCGGCGCCTGCTACGTCACCCTGCCCGCCGCGTCGGTCGGGCTCTCCGTGGTCCCCGAGCTGCTGCCCGAACTCACCGCGGTCGGCCGGGAGATCCGCGCCGCCCTCGACGGGTCCGCCGCGGTCCGCAACCTCGCCGACCACCGGCTCTCCGGCGTGTACGGGGTCATCCTCTACGACGAACTCGGCCCGCTGTCGCAGCGAAACGTCACCGTCTTCGCCGACGGCCAGATCGACCGCTCGCCCTGCGGCTCCGGCACCTCCGCCCGGCTCGCCGTCCTCGCCGCCGAGGGCCGCCTCGCGCCGGGCGAGGAGCTGCGGCACGAGTCGGTCATCGGCACGGTGTTCACCGGGCGGGTGCTGCCCGGCGACCCCTTCGAGGAGGGCGTGGTCACCGAGGTCACCGGGACCGCCCACCGCACCGGGGAGCACCGCTTCCTGCTCGCGGAGGACGACGAGTTGGGGACGGGGTTCCTGCTGTGAGGGTGCTTCCGGCGGAGTCCGGTGCGGGGGCGGCGGTCGGTGGGGCGCTTGTGGGTGGGGTGCTCGCCGGTGAGGTGTCGGCGGGCGGGGTGCTGGCCGGAGGGGTGCTGGCCGGCGGAGCCGAGCTCGGGCCCGTGGAGGCGGCCGACGCGATCGAGCGGGTGCTGCTGGACGGCCTCGACCCGGAGGCCGGACCGGCCCGCTCCGCCGTGCGGGTCCCCGCCGGGGAACTGCTGCTGATGCCCGCCGCCTCGACCGAGTACGCCGGGGTGAAGATCGCCGGCGTGGCACCCGCCAACCCGGCGCGGGGACTGCCCCGGATCACCGGTAGCTACCTGCTGCTGGACGGTCCCACGCTCCAGCCCGTCGCCCTGCTCGACGGTGCCGCGCTCACCGCGCTGCGCACCCCGGCGGTCACCGCCGTCGCCCTGCGCCGACTGGCCGCCCCGGACGCCGCGCACCTGGTGCTCTTCGGCACCGGCCCGCAGGCGTACGGGCACCTGGACGCGCTGCTCGCGGTGCGTCCGCTGACCCGCCTCACGGTGGTCGGCCGGAGCGCGGCGCCCGCAGAGGCGCTGGCCGCGTACGGCCGGACGCTCGGGCTCGCCGCCGCGGTCGGCATCCCCGCCGATGTCGCGCACGCCGACCTGGTGGTCTGCTGCACGACGGCGCGCACGCCGCTGTTCGACGGCGCCCTGGTGCCCGACCACGCCGCGGTCGTCGCCGTCGGCTCGCACGAGCCGGAGGCCGGGGAGGTGGATCCGGTCCTGGTGCACCGCGCCGAGCTGTACGTGGAGTCGCGGGCCGCCGCCCTGCGGGAGGCGGGCGACCTGCTGGGGGCGGGCATCACGGCCGCCGACCGGCTGTGGAACCTCGCCGAACTCGTCCGCGGGCAGGCTCCGGTGGGCTTCGACCGCCCGCGCTTCTTCAAGAGCGTCGGCATGGCGTGGGAGGACCTCGCGGTGGCGGCGGCGATCCACCGGCTGGGGCGGTAGCCGACAAGGGGCCCCTTGTCCCCGGGCGAGGGGGCCTGGAGTCGGCCGCCGTGGGCGGTGTACGGATGTCCCGGGCGCGGGTGGGCCCCGGGCACGGCGGGCCCCGGGTGGCTCCCTGGGTGGGGTGGCTCCCCGGGTGGGGTGCCTGCCGGTGTGCGGCCGGTGCGGTGGGAGGTGTCCTCCCCGCCGCACCGGCCGTTCGGCGTTTCCCGGGTCGGGTGGGGCCGGGCCGGGTCGGCGTTGCCCGGGCCGGCGTTTCCCGGGTCGGCGTGGTGGGTGCCGTCGGGCGCCCCGGTCAGCGGTAGGCGCCGGTCAGCGGTAGGTGCCGAGCAGGCGGGCGAGGTGGCGGCCGGCCAGGTGGAGGGGCTCCTCGCTGCGGGAGACCTGGGCCGAGACCTCGGCGCCCTCCAGGGTGTTGACGACGGTGACGGCGAGTTCGCGGGAGTCGGTGGCGGTGTAGCCGGAGGCGAGCAGTTTCTCCTCGACGATCGCCCTCCAGTGGGTGAACGCCTCGGTGACGGCCTCCTCGATGCCCGGTGCCCGGCCGGCCGTCTCCAGGGCGGTGGCGGTGATCGGGCAGCCGTCCTGCCAGTCGGAGGCGCGGAGGTCCTCGGCGAGCCGCCGGGTGCAGACCGTGATCGCCTCGACGGGATCCTCGGCCGCGGCCAGGCCCTCGCGCAGCAGCAGGGCGAACTCGCGGTCGCCGTACCGGATCGCCTCGGCGGCCAACTCCTGCTTCCCGCCGGGGAAGAAGTGGTAGACGGAGCCGAGGGTGGCCTCGGCCTCCTTGGAGATCTGCTTGATCCCGGTGCCCTCGTACCCCTGGCGCTGCAGCAGCCGGGAGGTGGTCCGGACGATCCGGTCGCGGGTGCCGGTGGCGGTCGTCTTCACGGCGGCAGTCTAGCCGAGGAATGGATAGAGCGTTCGTTCCAGTGCTGTGCTAGGTTCATGGCACTGGATAGAGCGTTCGTTCTAGCGAGGGGGATCACCCATGTCAGAGGGTTTCGAGACGTCCGTTTCCGTTTCCGCGGTGGAGGCCGGGCCGGCCGGTGACAAGCAGGCCGTGACCGTGATCGGCCTGGGGCCGATGGGTCGGGCGATGGTCGGCGCGTACCTCGACGCCGGCCACCCGGTGACGGTCTGGAACCGTACGGCCGGGCGCGCCGGCGAGCTGGTGGCGCGCGGTGCCGTCGAGGCGGAGAGCGTGGAGGCGGCCGTCGCCGCCAGTGAGGTGGTGGTGCTGAGCCTGACCGACTACGACGCCGTGTACGCGGTCCTGGACCGCGCCGGGGCGGTGCTGGCCGGGAAGGTGGTCGTCAACCTCAGTTCCGACACCCCGGAGCGGGCGCGCGAGGCCGCCCGCCGGCTGGAGGGGATCGGCGCCGTGCAGCTGACCGGCGGGGTGCGGGTGCCGCCGTCGGGGATCGGCAAGCCCGAGTCCTCCACCTTCTACAGCGGCCCGGCCGAGGTGTTCGAGCGGCACCGGGGGCTGCTGGAGGTGCTCACCGCCGCCGACTTCCGCGGCGAGGACCCCGGGATCGCCGCGCTGTACTACCAGATGGAGATGGACTTCTTCTGGACCGCGATGCTCGGCTACCTGCACGCAACGGCGGTGGCCGAGGCCAACGGCATCTCGGCCGAGGAGTTCCTGCCGTACGCCGCGTCGAGCGCCGCCGCACTGCCCGGCTTCATGGGGTTCTACGCGCCGAGGATCGTGGCCGGGCACCACGAGGGCGACGTCGACCGGCTCGCCATGGGGCTGGCGAGCGTCGACCACGTCCTGCACACGGTGGAGTCCTCGGGGGTGGACGGAGCGCTGCCGTCCCTCCTGGTGGACACCTTCCGGCGCGGTGTCGAGGCGGGCCACGGGCCGGACAGCCTGACCAGCCTGGTCGGGCTGCTGAAGCGGTAGCCCGTGGGTGCCCGTCGGCGTCCGGCGGTACGGGCCGCCGAGGATCCCAGGTGGAGGGTTCGCGGTGGATCCGCCCGGCGCCGGCCGTTGTCCTGGTCGTGGCGCGCTGCCACTATGGTCCCCGCGGTTGCGGTTGCGGTTGCGGGTGCGGACGGGGCCGGTGGGGCGTTGCGGGGTCGGTGGGCAGCCCGGGAAAATCAGCCGGATCCCGGACAGTTGCACACTCAACGTAACGTGACATTGTACACTGGGGTCCTGCAACCACCGGAGGAACACCATGGCCGACCCCAAACCCCGCACCCTGATCTCCGTCCAGGAGCGGCTGCGCGACCAGGTGGCCCACGCCCTCCGGGCCGCTCTGATCTCCGGTGAGCTGCGCCCCGGGGTGGTCTACTCCGCTCCTGCCCTGGCCGCCGACTTCGGTGTCTCCGCGACGCCCGTCCGCGAGGCCATGCTCGACCTCGCCCGCGAGGGCCTGGTCGAGGCCGTCCGCAACAAGGGCTTCCGCGTCACCGAGCTGACCGAGCGCGACCTCGACGAGTACACCGAGATCCGCGCCCTGATCGAGGTCCCTACGGTCGGCCGGGTCACCCGGAGCGCCGCCGCCGAGGAACTGGAGGCGCTGCGCCCCCAGGCCGAGGCGATCGTGGCCGCCGCCCGCCGGCACGACCTCATCGGCTACCTGGAGGCCGACCGGCAGTTCCACCTCGACCTGCTCGGGCTGGCCGGCAACAGCCACCTGGTCGAGGTCGTCGGCGACCTGCGCAAGCGCTCCCGCCTCTACGGCCTCACCCGGCTCGACCAGCGCGGCGAGCTGGTCTCCTCCGCCGAGGAGCACCTGGAGCTGCTGGACCTGATGATCAGCGGCGACGCCGAGGCCGCGGAGTCCTGCATGGCCCGCCACCTCGGCCACATCCGCTCGCTCTGGGCCGCCAACCAGGAGGAGTCCGAGGACGAGCGTTCCGCACTGCGCCTGCGCGCCCGGTAGGGACCCGCAGACGCGCCCCCGCGCGGTCACGGCGCTGCCGCCGCGACCGTGAGGCGGCCGTCGTGGACCTCGGCCACCCGGTCCACGGCGGTCAGGTGCGTCCGGTCGTGGGTGACGAGCACGGTGGCGGTGGCACCGCGGTGGGTGAGGTCGGTGATCAGGTCGATCACGGCGGCTCCGCGTTCGTGGTCGAGGGCGCTGGTGGGTTCGTCGATCAGCAGGACCGTCGGGTCGTTCATCAGCGCGCGGGCGATGTTGACGCGCTGGCGCTGACCGCCGGAGAGCTGGTGCGGGCGGCGGCCGGCCTCCGCGGTGAGACCGACCGCCCCGAGGAGGTCGTAGGCCCGGCCGGAGGCACTGCGGGGGGTGTGCCCGTCGAGGTGCGCCATGACCAGCAGCTGCTCCAGCGCCGTGAGCGAGGGCAGCAGATTGGACTGCTGGAAGACGATGCCGATCCGCTCCCGGCGCAATGCGGTGAGCTCGGCGCGGCTCAGCCCGGTGGTGTCGGTGCCGTCGACGACCACCCGCCCCGAGTCCGCCGCGATCAGGGTCGCCGCGACGGCCAGCAGGCTGGACTTCCCGGAGCCGGACGGGCCGACCACGGCGGTGATCGAGCCCCGGGGGACGGTGAGCGAGACGTCGTCGAGGGCGGTCAGCCGCTCGTCGCCGTCCGGGTAGCTCAGCGTGATGCGGTCGAGGTGCAGGCTCATCGGGCACTCCCCAGGGCGGTCAGCGGGTCGACGGCGGTGATCCGGCGGACGGACAAGGCGGCGCCGACGGCGCCCAGGGCGATCATCACGGCGGCGGGCAGGAGCAGCGTCGGGGCGTCCAGGACGAACGGCACCGCGGAGGCCACCACGGAGCCGGCGGCCAGGGCGATCGCCGTCCCGGCGGCCGTACCGAGGGCCAGCAGCACCACGGCCTGGCCGAGGGCGTCCCGCAGCAGGTACCGGGTGGAGGCGCCGAGCGCCTTCAGTACGGCGATGTCGGCGCTGCGCTGGATCGTCCAGACGGTGAAGAAGGCGCCGATCACCAGGGCCGAGATGGCGAACAGGAAGCCGCGCATCAGCTGGAGCGAGCCGTTCTCCGAGGTGTAGGAGCCGATCGCGGCGAGCGAGTCGTCACGGCTGCGGGTCTCGGTGCCGAGCCGGGCGTCGGCGGCGGACCGGTCCGCCCCCCGGGAGGTGGTCAGGGCGATCACGGTGGCCCCGCCCTCGGCGGTCGGGGAGATCCGCTGCCAGTCGGCCAGGCCGGTCCACACCACCGGGGTGTGGCTGAAGTGGGCGTCACCCGACACGGCCGCGACCCGGAAGCTCCGCCCGGCCAGGCTGAAGTCCGCACCCGGGGCCAGCCCGCCCAGGCTCTCGGCGGCGGCCTCGGAGAGCACGGCCCGGCCCGGGCCGATCAGCGCGCCCTGCGGGGCGAGCCCGGAGCCGTCCGGCACCCCGAAGGCGGAGAGCGCGGCCGTCCGGCTGCCGGCGCCGGCCCTGGTGGTGGTGATGCCCAGCGGCTCGGCCGACCGGACGCCCGGCACCCCCGCCCAGGCCTCCCACTGCTCCGGCGTCACCCGCGAGTCCGTGAAGGAGAGCTTCTGCCCGTCCGCGGGGCGGCCGAAGGCCAGGTGGTCGGCGGACAGCCCGGTGATCGCCGACACGTTCTGCCGGCCGAGCCCGGCCGTCAACCCCGACAACAGGCCGACCAGCACGGTGATCAGCACGACGACGGCCCCCATCAGGGCGAACCGCCCCTTGGCGAACGCCAGATCCCTCCAGGCGACGAACACGTCTCCTCATTTCTCCCGGGGACTTCCTCCGACGCTGCCACTCTCGTCGGCCCGGGGGCGGTCCGGCATCGCACCGCGGATTGCTTCCTGAGCATCAAAGGGAAGAGCGCGAGTTCAACCCTTTGATTGATGTCGCGGCCCGGCGAAGGCCCCTACTCTGGACAAATGGCGTCCGAACGACCCCGCACCACATCCGTCGCCCGCGTACTCCAGCTCTGCCTGCACCTGCTGGTCGCGGGCCTCCTCGGCCTCGCCGTCGCCCGCGCCGCCGTCGGCCGCGGCGGCGACCCGGCGGGGGTCGCCTCCGCCTGCCTGGCGATGGCCGCGGTCCACACGGCCGGCCCGTTCCTGCCCGCGGTCCGCCGCTCGCACCGGGCCGCCGCGCTCTGGCTGGCCCTGCTGGGCGTCACCTGGGCGGGCACGCTGGTCGCCACCCAGGACGCGGTCTGGCTCGCCTTCCCGCTCTACTTCCTGGAGCTGCACCTGCTCGGCCGCCGGGCCGGCCCGGCGGCCGTGGCGCTCACCGCGGTCGCCGCCATCACCGCCTACGCCTGGCACCAGCACGCCGTGAGCGTCGCCGCCGCGATCGGCCCGGCGCTGGGCGCGGCCGTCGCCGTCGCCACCGTGCTCGGCTACCAGGCGCTCTACCGGGAGAGCGAGGAGCGCCGCCGGCTCATCGACGAACTCACCGCCGCCCGCGCCGACCTCGCCGCCGCCCACCACGCCGCCGGCGTCCAGGCCGAGCGCGAGCGCCTCGCCCGGGAGATCCACGACACCCTCGCGCAGAGCCTGTCCAGCATCCAACTGCTGCTGCGCGCCGCCCAGCGCGCCCTGCCGGACCGGACCGGAGCCGCCGCCGACTACGTGGAGCAGGCCCGGCAGGCCGCCCAGGACAACCTGGCCGAGGCCCGCCGCTTCGTCCGCGCCCTCACCCCGCCGGACCTGGAGGGCTCCTCGCTGCCCGCCGCCCTCGAACGGCTCTGCGCCACGACCACCGTGCGCGACCGGCTCGACGTGCGGCTGCACGTGTGCGGCGACCCGGTGCCGCTGCCGGTGCCGCACGAGGTCGCGCTGCTGCGCATCGCCCAGTCCGCGCTCGGCAACGCCGTCCGGCACGCCGAGGCCGACCGCGCCGAGGTGACGCTCAGCTACATGGGGGACGAGGTCGCCCTGGACGTGCTGGACGACGGCAAGGGCTTCGACCCGGCCGGAGCCGGGCGCGCCGCGGGGCCGGCCGGAGCCACTGGAGCGGCCGGAGCCGCCGGAGCCACCGGCGAGGGCGGCCCGACGGCCACAGGGACCACCCGGACCACCGGTACGGCAGGGACGGCCCGGGAGGACGGCGGGTTCGGGCTGCCGTCCATGCGGGCCAGGGCCCGGGCGCTGGGCGGTACCTTCGCCCTGGAGTCCGCCCCCGGGCAGGGGACGGCGCTCGCCGTGCTGCTCCCGGTCCCGGTCCCGGCGCCGGTGCCGGTGCCGGTGGAGGAGCGGGGGCCGATACCCGGGCCCGCCGGGCACCCGGCGTCCACCAAGCCGCTGGTACGGGAACTGTCATGAGGGAGGAGGAGCGGTGACCGAGCCGATCCGGCTGCTGCTGGCCGATGACCATCCGGTGGTCCGGGCGGGGCTGCGGGCCGTCCTGGAGACCGAGGCCGACCTCCAAGTCGTGGCCGAGGCGGCCACCGCGGAGCGGGCCGTCGAGCTGGCGGAGCAGGTACCGGTCGACGTCGTCCTGATGGACCTCCAGTTCGGTCCGGGTTCGGCGATGAACGGCGCCCAGGCCACGGCGGCGATCACCGCGCGGGCGCAGTCCCCGCGCGTCCTGATCGTCACCACCTACGACACCGACGCGGACACCCTGCCCGCCTTGGAAGCCGGTGCCACCGGCTACCTACTGAAGGACGCCCCGCCCGAGGAACTCGCCGCCGCCGTGCGGTCGGCGGCGGCCGGACGGTCCACCCTCGCCGCGACCGTGGCCGACCGGCTGCTGGAGCGCATGCGGACCCCGTCGGCGGCGCTCAGCGCGCGGGAGACGGAGGTGCTGGGCCTGGTCGCGGACGGCCTCACCAACCAGCAGATCAGCCAGCACCTGCACCTGAGCCAGGCCACGGTGAAGTCCCACCTGGTGCACATCTACACCAAGCTCGGCGTCGACTCGCGCACCGCGGCGGTCCGGACGGCCCGGGCCCGCGGGCTCATCCGACGCGGCGGCTGAACCGGGCGGACGGAGCCGGGCTGACGGAACCGGGTGGACGGTACCGGGCGGGCCGCCCGGCTCCGAAGTGGCGGGCCGCCGAGGCGGCGGGCGAGCGTAGGGTGGAGCGGATCCGAACGGTACGGCGCAGCAGGAGGCACCCGGATGACCGGCCGGCTCGACCACCACGGCACCTCCAACGGCACCCCCGACGAGAGCAGCACCCCCGACCAGGACGGCAGCCCCCACGGCCCCGGCCGGAGTACCGGGACCGACGCGTCCGACCGCTCCCGCCTCGACCGCCGCTACCGCCTCGACCGTCTCGACCTGCCCGTCATCGGTGCGCCCATGGCCGGCGGTACGTCCACCCCCGAGCTGGTGGCGGCGGTGAACTCGGCCGGCGGGCTGGGGTTCCTGGCCGCCGGCTACCGGAGCGCGGCGGCGACGACCGAACAGGTGCACCGGGTACGGCAACTGACGGACCGCCCCTTCGGAGTGAACCTCTTCGTCCCGTCCGAGCCGGCGGATCCGGCCGCGGTGGCCGCCTACCGGGATCGGCTGCGCCCGGAGGCCGAGGCGGCGGGCGTCGCGCTGCCGGAACGCATCGAACCGGACCGGGACGACTGGGACGCCAAGATCGCCGCGCTGCTGGCGGACCCGGTGGCGGTGGTCTCGTACACCTTCGGGCTGCCCTCGCCGGAGGAGGCGGCCGCCCTGCGGTCGGTCGGCACCTTCCAGATCGGTACGGTCACCACCCCGGAGGAGGCCCGTCGGGCCGAGGCCGCGGGCCTGGACGCGCTCTGCGTCCAGGGCCCGGAGGCAGGCGGCCACCGGGGCACCCACCGGGTGGCGGACACCCCGGGCGACCTGCCGCTGCTCGAACTCCTGCGCGCCGTCGGGGCAGTGACGGACCTCCCGTTGATCGCGGCGGGCGGGATCGGGGACGGCCGGGCGGTGGCCTCCGCGCTGCGCGCCGGTGCGGTGGCGGTGCAGGTGGGGACGGCGCTGCTGCGGTCGGACGAGTCCGGAGCCTCGGCCGCGCACCGGGAGGCCCTCACCGCGTTCCCGGAGACGGTCGTGACCCGGGCCTTCACCGGCCGCCCGGGCCGCGGACTGCGGAACGCCTTCATCGACCGGCACTCGGCGTACGCACCGGCCGCGTACCCGGAGCTCCACCACCTGACCCAGCCCCTGCGCGCGGCGGCCGCGAAGCGCGCTGACACGGCGGGGATGCACCTGTGGGCGGGGGTGTCGCACCGCATGGCGGAGGCGGGCCCGGCCGCGGCGATCGTACGACGCCTGGCGGAACCCGCGCGGGGCTGACCGTCCGGGGGCGGGTGGATTCCGCCGAGGGTGAAGACCGGCCCGCCCGGTCCCGCCCCGACCTACAGTCCGGTCGTATGGCAACTGAACCGACAGCGATGCCGACGACGCCCACGCCGACGGCGGCATCAACGACTCCCATACCGACGACTCCCACGCCCACGCCCACGCCGACGACGTCAACGACGCCCACGCCCACGCCCACGCCGACGGCGGCATCAACCACCCCGACCCGGATCACCACGCGGACGGTCGAGTACCCGGCCGACGGGCTGACCATGGTCGGGCACCTCGCGCTCCCCGCCGGTACCGGCCGCCGGCCCGCGGTGCTGCTCGGGCCCGAGGGGCCGGGCCTGAACGACGTCCAGCGCCGCCGGGCCGACGCGCTCGCCGAACTGGGCTATGTGGCGCTGGCGTTCGACCTGCACGGCGGGCGCTGGTTCACCGACCCGCAGGAGATGCTGGAGCGCGCGATGCCGCTGCTCGCCGACCCGGACCGGCTGCGGGGCATCGGCCACGCGGCGCTCGACGTGCTGCGGGCCGAACCGCGGACCGATCCCGACCGGATCGCCGGGATCGGCTACGGCACCGGGGGCGCCGTCGTGCTGGAACTCGGGCGCGACGGCGTCGACCTGCGGGCGATCGGGACGGTCAACGCGCTGACCACGGGCCGCCCGGGCGAGGCGGCCCGGATCCGCTGCCCCGTGTGGGCCGGGGTCGGTTCGGAGGACCCGATCATGCCTGCTGCGCAACGGGAGGCGTTCGCCGCCGAGATGCAGGCCGCCGGGGTCGACTGGCGGCTGGTGGTCTACGGCGGCGCGCTGCACGCATTCCACCACCCGCCGGTCGACCAGGCCGTGGTGCCCGGTGTCGGCCACCACCCGGTGCACGCGCAGCGGGCCTGGCGCGACATCGTCGGCCTGCTCGCCGAGTGCCTGCCCGTGGCGGAGTGAGCCGGAGCCCCAAGGCCACCCACACCCCAACACCCCAACACCCCAACACCCCGGCACCCCGGACTTCAGCGCAGCAGCTCGGCCATCCACGCCTCGATGGCCGGCACGGTGCGCGGGAGGGCCCCGGACATCAGCTGCGCGCCGTCCTCGGTGATGAGCAGGTCGTCCTCGATGCGGATGCCGAGGCCGCGCAGTTCGACGGGGAGGGTCTCGTCGTCGGGCTGCAGGTAGAGGCCGGGTTCGACGGTGAGGACCTGGCCGGCCTCCAGGGTGCCGTCGAGGTAGGTCTCGGCGCGGGCCTTGGCGCAGTCGTGGACGTCGAGGCCGAGCATGTGCCCGCTGCTGCAGAGGGTGTAGCGGCGGTGGAGGCCGCTGTCCTCGCGGAGCGACTCCTCGGCGGGGATGCGCAGGACGCCCCAGTCGGCGAGTCCTTCGGCGATGACGCGCATGGCGGCGCGGTGGAAGTCGCGGAAGCTGGCGCCGGGGCGCAGTGCGGCGATGCCGGCGTCCTGGGCGGCGAGGACGAGTTCGTAGGCCTGGCGCTGGACGGGGGTGAAGCTGCCGCCGAGCGGGATGGTGCGGGTGATGTCGGCGGTGTAGAGGGTGTCGGTCTCGACGCCGGCGTCGAGCAGCAGCAGGGCGCCGGGGTCGAGCGGGCCGTCGTTGCGGATCCAGTGCAGGACGCAGGCGTGGGCACCGGAGGCGGCGATGGTGTCGTAGCCGGTGCCGTTGCCCTCGGCGCGGGCGCGCAGGTTGAAGACGCCCTCGATCCAGCGCTCGCCGCGGTGGTGGCGGAGGGCGGCGGGCAGGGCGCGGACGACGTCCTCGAAGCCGAGCACGGTGTGGTCGACGGAGAGCTGCAGCTGCTGGACCTCCCAGGCGTCCTTGACGAGCCGCAGTTCGGCGAGGACGGAGGCGAGGGCGGCGTCGCGTTCGCGCTGTTCGGGGGTGCCGGGGCGGCCGGTGGCGGCGTCGAGGACGGGGTCGGTGCCGGCGGCGACGCGGGTGGCGGGCTGCGGGCCGGTGAGCAGCTTGGCGAGGTCGTCGAGGTGCTCGGTGCGGATGCCGGTCAGCCGGGAGGCCTCGGCGAGGTCGGGGCGCCGGCCGACCCAGAACTCGCCGTAGCGGCGGTCGCGGTAGAACTCGGCGCCGCGCACCGGGTCGCCGCCGCGGGGGGAGCGGGGGCGCAGGTAGAGGACGGGTTCGTGGCCCTCGGGGCCGGTGGGTTCGAGGACGAGGACGTGGCCGACCTGGTCCTCGCCGGTGAGGCCGGTGAGCCAGGCGTAGGCGCTGTGCGGGCGGAAGCGGTAGTCGCAGTCGTTGCTGCGGACCTTGAGTTCGCCGGCCGGGACGACGAGGCGCTCGCCGGGGAAGGCGGCGGAGAGGCGGGCGCGGCGCGCGGGGGTGACGGCGGCGCCGGGGACGCGGCTGTCGGCGGGCAGCGGGGTGGCGGCCCAGGCGGTGCCCATGAAGGCGTCCAGGGCGGCGGAGACGGGGAGGTCGTGGCTGCCGGTGTTGAGTCGGGGCTGCTGGGCGGGGCCGGTGGCGGCGGCAGAGGACGCGGACTGGTCGAGGGTCACCGACGGTCTCCTTGGGGCTGGCGGGGTGCGGGGGCGGGTGGCGGAGTGCTGGCCTGCACGGACACAGCTCGGTAACGGGCGGCGCCACCTCTTGTGCAGTGCAATTTCACATTACTATGTTACGGGTCACACCGCGGAGCAGGCCAGACCCCGACAGGGAGGGCACCCTCCCGGTCGGCCCCGGATCAGCCCCGGGGCGAACCTCGGGCCCACGTCCGGCCCCCCACTGCGGAGTTGCACATGACCAGGCGCACCCATGCCGCCCTCGCGGCCACGATCGCAGCAGCACTCACCCTCGGCCTCGGGGCCTGCGGCAAGAACGAGAAGAGCGGCGGCAGCGCGGCGGCCGGTTCCACCAAGGCCCCCGGCGCCGAGTCCGGCTCCATCGTCGGCGGCACGCCCACCAAGGGCGGCACCCTCACGGTGCTGTCCAACCAGGACTTCGCCCACCTCGACCCGGCCCGCAACTGGACGCTGCCGACCATGGACTTCGGCACCCGGCTGCTCTACCGCACGCTGGTCACCTTCAAGGCCGAGCCGGGCAAGGGCGGCAGCGAGATCGTCCCCGACCTGGCCACCGACGTCGGCCGCCCGTCCGACGGCGGCAAGACCTGGACCTTCACCCTCAAGGACGGGCTGAAGTACGAGGACGGCAGCCCGATCAAGTCCTCCGACATCAAGTACAACGTCGAGCGCTCCTTCTCGCCGGACCTCACCGGCGGCCCCGACTACGCCCAGCAGTACCTGGAGGGCGGCGAGGGCTACAAGGGCCCGCTCACCGGCCAGCACCTGGACAGCATCCAGACGCCGGACGACAAGACGATCGTCTTCAAGCTGAAGCGCCCGGTCGCCGAGTTCTCGTACACCGCGACGCTGCCGACCTTCGCGCCCGTCCCGCCGTCGCAGGAGAAGGGCACCCAGTACGACCTGCGCCCGTTCTCCTCCGGCCCGTACAAGATCGAGTCGTACGACCGCGGCAAGCAGCTCGTGCTGGTCCGCAACGCCAACTGGGACCCGGGCACCGACAAGGTCCGCAAGGCGTACCCGGACAGGATCGTGGTCGTGCAGGGCCTCAAGGGCGGCCAGGTGGACGACCGGCTGATCGCCAGCGCCGGCGCGGACGCCTCCGCGGTCGAGATCCCGTGGATGCGCCCGGAGTCGGTCGGCAAGGTGCTGCCCAAGGCGGACGTCAAGGCCCGCCTGGTCGGCGAGATGACCGGCTGTACGGACATGCTGTACATGAACACCTCCAAGGCGCCCTTCGACGACCCGAAGGTCCGCGAGGCGATGATGTACGCGGTCGACAAGGAGGCCCAGGTCACCGCGTGGGGCGGCCCGGCGCTGACCGACGTCGCGACCTCCTTCCTGCCGCCCGCGCTGACCGGCGGCGTGAAGTCGGACCCGCTGAAGGTCCCGGCGGCCGGCGACCAGAACAAGGCCAAGGAACTGCTGAAGGCGGCCGGCAAGTCCGACCTCAAGGTCACCTTCACCGTCTCCACCGGTGACAAGACCCGTGCCGAGGCGCTCCAGCAGTCGCTGGCCAAGGCCGGCATCCAGGTCACCATCAACACGGTCGACCCGTCCGCGTACACCGACGCCATGGGCGACACCAAGAACGCGCCCGACCTGTCGATGAGCGGCTGGTGCCCGGACTACCCGTCCGGCGCGACCTTCATCCCCTTCGTCTTCGACGGCCGCACCATCAAGGAGAAGGGCAACCAGGGCAACTACAGCCAGTTCCGGGACCAGGCCACCATGGACCGGATCGACCAGATCAACGCGATGTCCGACGTCAACGAGGCCAACGCCGCCTGGATGAAGCTCGACGAGGAGCTCATGAGGAAGGCGCCCGCCGTGCCGCTGCTGTGGCAGCGCCGTGCCCTGCTGGTCGGTGACAACATCGCCGGGGCGTACGGCCACCCGAGCTGGGCCGGCATGTTCGACTTCGCCACGATCGGTCTCAAGGACCCCTCGAAGAGCCAGGGCTGAGGGACCGCCACCGATGAGTTCAACCACTGAGCCCGCCGCCGTGGCCACCACGGCGGCGGGCCCCGCGAAGGCCGCGGGCCGCGGCCCCTGGCGGCTGGTCTGGGACCAGCTCTGGGCGAAGGGCTCGGCCCGGTTCGGCCTGCTGATGGTCGGGGTGCTCGTCCTGCTCACCGCGCTGGCCACCCCGCTCAGCGCCCTGGGCGGCTGGACGCCCGAGGAGTTCGACAAGACCGCGATCGACCCGTACCTGGGCGGACTGCCGATCGGCGGCTTCGGCGGGATCGGCCCCGACCACTGGCTCGGCGTGGAACCCGCCACCGGCCGCGACCTGTTCGCGCGGGTGCTGCACGGCGGCCAGGTGTCGCTGATGATCGCCTTCGTCGCCACCGCCGTGGTCGTCGTCGCCGGCACGCTGGCCGGCATCGCGGCCGGCTACTTCGGCGGGCGCGTCGACTCGGTGCTCTCCCGGCTGATGGACCTCACGATGTCCTTCCCCTCGCTGATCTT
The DNA here is from genome assembly GCF_053610105.1 of Kitasatospora sp. NPDC054939. Lineage (NCBI taxonomy): Bacteria > Bacillati > Actinomycetota > Actinomycetes > Kitasatosporales > Streptomycetaceae > Kitasatospora > Kitasatospora sp. NPDC054939. The sequence goes on from NZ_JBSGXP010000039.1 coordinate 53,065, forward strand.
CATGATCGCGATGATGTCGGTCGCCAAGGACGTCAACCGGATCGTGCTGATGACCACGGTGATCGGCCTGTTCGGCTGGCCCGGCATCGCCCGCGTGGTCCGCGGCCAGACCCTCTCGCTCAAGCACCGCGAGTACGTGGAGGCCGCCAAGGTCGGCGGCGCCCGCTCCTGGCGCATCCTCACCCGCGAGATCCTGCCGAACGTCTCCGGCCCGATCATCGCGTACACCACGCTGCTGATCCCCGGCATGATCAGCACCGAGGCCGCACTCAGCTACCTCGGCGTGGGCGTCCGCCCGCCGACCCCGTCCTGGGGCCAGATGATCGCCGAGTCCATCGGCTTCTACGAGACCGACCCGACCTACTTCCTGATCCCGACGGTCTTCCTGTTCCTCGCCGTGCTCGCCTTCACCCTGCTCGGGGACGCGCTGCGCGACATCCTCGACCCCCGGGGAGGCCGGTCGTGATCCTCTACCTCGGCCGGCGCCTGCTCGGCATGGCGGGCGTGCTGCTCGCCATCTGCGCCATCACCTTCACCATCTTCTACCTGCTCCCCAACGACCCCGCGGCGGCGGCCTGCGGCAAGTCCTGCAGCACCGAACGGCTGCAGGAGGTCAAGATCGCGATGGGCCTGGACAAGCCCGTCTGGGAGCAGTTCGGCGCCTACCTGGTCGGCATCTTCGCCGGACGCGACTACGGCACCGGCCCCACCGCGATCCGCTGCGAGTTCCCCTGCCTCGGCTACTCCTACGACTACTCGGTGCCGGTCTGGAACCTGCTCGCCGACCGCCTGCCGGTCTCCGCCTCGCTGGCCTTCGGCGCCGGCGTGCTCTGGCTGATCATCGGCCTCGGCACCGGCGTGGTCTCGGCCCTGCGCAAGGGCAGCGCCACCGACCGGACCCTGATGGTGTTCTCGGTCGGCGCGGCCTCGCTGCCGGTCTACTTCACCTCGATCATGCTGATCTGGGGCGTCGTCCGGACCACCGGGCTGCTGCCCTACCCGCAGTACGCGAAGTTCACCGACGACCCGCTCGGCTGGGCCTCCAACCTGCTGCTGCCCTGGCTCGCCCTCGCCCTGCTCTACGCCGCCCAGTACGCGCGGCAGAGCCGCAACTCGATGATCGAGACGATGGTCGAGCCGTACATCCGCACCGCCCGCGCCAAGGGCATGCCCGCCCGCACCGTCACCGTCAAGCACGGGCTGCGGGCCGGCATGACGCCGATCCTCACCATCTTCGGCATGGACCTGGGCGGACTGCTCGCCGGCGCCGTCATCACCGAGTCGATCTTCGGACTGCCCGGGATCGGCCGGCTCTTCTACGACGCGCTGGTCCGCTCCGACCAGCCCGTCATCCTCGGCGTCACCCTGCTCGCGGCCTTCTTCATCGTCGCGGCGAACCTGCTGGTCGACCTGCTCTACGCGTTCGTCGACCCGAGAGTGAGGTACTGATGGCCCGCCTCTTGGAGGTCGCCGACCTCCGGGTCTCCTTCGACACCCCGCGCGGCACCGTACGGGCCGTGGACGGCATCTCCTTCACCGTCGAATCGGGGCGCACCCTCGGCCTGGTCGGCGAGTCCGGCTCCGGGAAGTCCGTCACCTCCCTCGCCGTGATGGGCCTGCACCGCGGCGCCGCCGTCACCGGCTCCATCCGGCTCACCGGCCAGGAGCTGATCGGCCTGCCCGAGCGGCAGCTCAACACCGTCCGGGGCCGGCGGATCGCGATGATCTTCCAGGACCCGCTCTCCAGCCTGCACCCCTTCTACACCGTCGGCGAACAGATCGCCGAGCACTACCGGGTGCACTTCCGGGCCTCCCGGCAGGCCGGCCGCAAGGTCGCCGTCGAGATGCTCGGCGAGGTCGGCATCCCCGAACCCGGCCGCCGGGTCGACGAGTACCCGCACCAGTTCTCCGGCGGCATGCGCCAGCGCGTCATGATCGCCATGGCCCTGGCCTGCGAACCCGAGCTGCTGATCGCCGACGAGCCCACCACCGCCCTCGACGTCACCGTCCAGGCGCAGATCCTCGACCTGATCGCCCGCATCCAGCAGGACCGCGGCCTCGGCGTCGTCATGATCACCCACGACCTCGGCGTGGTCGCCCGGGTCGCCCACGACGTCCTGGTCATGTACGGCGGCCGGGCCGCCGAACAGGCCCCCGTCGAACGGCTGTTCGCCGCCCCCGCGCACCCCTACACCCGAGGGCTGCTCGACTCCCTGCCCCGGCTCGACGACACCGACGACGCCCCGCTGCGGGCCATCCCCGGCAGCCCGCCGTCGCTGATCGCCCCCGCCCCCGGCTGCTCCTTCGCCCCGCGCTGCGCCCGCACCACCGCCGCGACCGCCGAGGACCACGCCCGCTGCCTGGCCGACCGACCCGTGCTCGGCCTGCTCGCCCCCGGCCACAGTGCCGCCTGCCACCTGCCGCTGGTGTCGGAAGGAGCCCGCACATGACCGAGCCCCTGCTGTCCGTACGGGACCTGGTCAAGACCTTCCCCGGACGCCGCAGCCGCAGCGGCCGGCCCGGCGCCCCGATCCGGGCCGTCGACGGCGTCGGCTTCGACGTGGGCAAGGGCGAGACCCTGGGCCTGGTCGGCGAGTCCGGCTGCGGCAAGTCCACCACCGGCCGGATGATCGTCCGGCTGCTCGACCCGACCTCCGGCACCGTCACCTTCGACGGCACCGAGATCGGCGGCCTGACGCAGAAGCAGCTGCGCCCGCACCGGCGGCGGCTGCAGATGGTCTTCCAGGACCCGTACTCCTCGCTCAACCCCCGGCAGACCGTCGCCCGGATCATCTCCGAACCGCTGCTGGTCCAGGGCGCCGACGCGGCCGGGGCGCGCAGGCGGGCCGCCGAACTCATGGAGCTCGTCGGCCTGATCCCCGAGCACCTCGACCGCTACCCGCACGAGTTCTCCGGCGGGCAGGCGCAGCGCATCGGGATCGCCCGCTCGCTGGCCACCTCGCCGGAGCTGGTCGTCGCCGACGAGCCGGTCTCCGCGCTGGATGTCTCCATCCAGGCCCAGGTGGTCAACCTGATGGAGCGGCTGCAGCAGGAACTGGGCCTGGCCTACATCTTCATCGCGCACGACCTCTCGGTGGTCAAGCGGGTCTGCGACCGGGTCGCGGTGATGTACCTCGGGCGGATCGTCGAGATCGGCGACAAGCACGAGGTGTACGGCAACCCGGCGCACCCGTACACCAGGGCGCTGCTGTCGGCGGTGCCGCTGCCCGACCCGGCGGCCGAGCGGGCCCGGGAGCGGATCGTGCTGCTCGGCGACCCGCCGAGCCCGGCCAACCCGCCGTCGGGGTGCACCTTCCACCCGCGCTGCCCGAAGGCGCAGGAGGTGTGCCGAACCGAGCGTCCGCTGCTGCAGATCGCCGGCCCCGGCACCCGGCAGGCGGCCTGCCACTTCCCGGAGGCCGTCACGTAGCCCCACCACCCAGCCGCCGTACCGTCGGGCACCCCCCACGCCCCGCGGTACGGCCTCCACCCGGGGACGGCTCCGTCCGTTCCCGTCCCGGCCCCCGGCCGGGCGCGGCGGGGAACCTAACGCTGTTGT
>NZ_JBSGXP010000040.1:0-56362 GCF_053610105.1 Kitasatospora sp. NPDC054939
GGTTCGGCGCGGCCGGCCTGGCGCTCGGCGCGGTGGCCGCCGGCGCGGTGGCGGTGCTGGTGCTGCGGCGCCAGCGCCGGCGCAGGCAGCCCTGACGGCCCGGGCCCGTTCCTCAGGCGCGGGCCCGCTCCTCGCGTTCGGCCCGCTCCTCCTCGTCGGCCGCCGCGACCGCCTCCCGGGCCCGCTCCCGGGCCCGGTCGCGGGCGGCCGGGCCGTCGGCGGTGGCCGTCCAGGAGACGCAGTACATCAGCAGCCGGCAGACGAAGTTGATCCACAGCAGCAGGGCGACCGGCACGCCGAACGCCCCGTACAGGCTCTTGCCCGCCACCGAGCCGAGGTAGGAGGCCAGCAGGATCTTCAGCAGCTCGAAGCCGACCGCGCCGATCAGCGCGCCCTGCACCAGGACCCGCCGCCGCTGGTGCCCGATCCGAGGGAACGGCGCCAGCAGGTAGCCGAAGAGCAGCATGTCGGAGGCGACCGCGACGGCCAGCCCGACCAGCGTCAGCAGGTAGCCGCCGGGCCCGTCGGAGGCGAGGCCGATCCACTCGGCGAGCTGCCCGGCCAGGGTGGTCCCGGCCGCGGAGGCGCCCAGGGAGAGCAGCGCGACCAGGCCGAGCCCGAGCAGCACCACGCAGTCCCAGGCCTTGCGGACCACCGGGTTGCCCTCCTCCTCGGGCAGCTGCCAGACGTCCCGGATCGAGCCGCGCATGGTGTCCACCCAGCCGAGGCCGGAGAGCAGCAGCAGGACGCCGCTGATCAGCCCGACGGTGCCGGCGTTGGCGACCAGGGACGGCAGGTTCAGCGAGTCGGACAGGCCCGGCAGCTGGTCGGAGATGCGTTCCTGCAGGTCGTCGATCCGGCTGTCGCTCAGGGCCGCGACGGCGATCGCCAGGGCCACGGTGAGCAGCGGGAACAGCGCCAGGAAGCCGAAGAAGGTGACGGCGCCGGCCAGCCTGTTGCCCCGGGCCGCGGTGAAGTGCAGGTAGACGCGGTACGGGCGGCTGCGCAGCACCCTCGCCGCGAGCGGGCCGATCACCGGGAGGCGGGTCAGGAAGTCCACCGTCCGGTTATACCGGCGGGCCCGGCGAAAGCCGGTGAGGCGTACCGGGTCCGCGGGCGGCGGGGACCGTACTCGGCGGCCCCCGGGGGCCCCGGGAGCCGCCGGGTAGGATCGAGGCGCACGTACGCACCGGTTTCACAGTGCGGCCTGACCCCTGCGGGCGGCCACGCTCCCCTCCCGAGAAAGGCCGCGTAGCCGATGGCTCCCCGCCTCTCCATCGTCGTCCCGATCTACAACGTCGAGCGCTACCTGATCGAGTGCCTAGACTCGATCGCCGCCCAGACCTTCGCGGACTTCGAGTGCGTCATGGTCGACGACGGGTCCAAGGACAGCAGCGCCGCGCTGGCCGAGGAGTACGCGGCCAAGGACTCCCGCTTCCGGCTGGTGCGCCAGGTGAACAAGGGCCTGGGGGCGGCCCGCAACACCGGCATCCGGCACATCGACCCGGACGGCGAGTTCCTCTGCTTCGTCGACAGTGACGACTCGATGCCGCCCAGCGCGTACGAGCTCATGATCAACACGCTGGACGAGACCGGCTCGGACTTCGCCACCGGCAACGTGCTGCGCTTCCGGGCGGTCGGGTACTACCAGTCCGGCGGGCACGTGAAGCCGTTCAAGGAGACCCGCCTCAAGACCCACATCACCGAGATCCCGGCGCTGGTCACCGACCGCACCGCGTGGAACAAGGTGTACCGCCGCTCGTTCTTCGACGCGGCCGGGCTGCTGTACCCCGAGGGCATCCTGTACGAGGACGCCCCGGTCAGCGTGCCGCACCACTACCTCGCCACCAGCGTGGACGTGCTCGCCGAGCCGATCTACCACTGGCGCGAGCGCGAGGTCGGCGAGATGTCGATCACCCAGATGCGCACCAACCCGAAGGGCCTGGTCGACCGGGTCGCCTCGGTGGAGCTGGTCCGCGGCTGGCTGCGGAAGCAGACCGAGCCGCGCTTCGCGGAGTACCTGCGCTCCTACGACGAGAACACCCTCGTCGAGGAGATCCCGATGTTCTTCTGGTCCGTCGTGGACGGCGACCAGGAATACCGGGCCGCCTACCAGCAGCACGTCAGCCGGCTTCTCCGGTCGATCGGCCCGGAGCAGGTCCGCAAGCTGCGCGCGCCGCTGCGGCTGAAGTACCACCTGACCCTCTCGGGCCGGATCGACGAGCTGGTCGAGCAGATCAAGTTCGAGGGCGAGAGCAACGGCGGCGCCCCGGCCCGCGGTCTGCTGCGCCCGTACGCGGACTACCCGTTCCTGCGCGGCGGCCGCAAGAGCGTGCCCAGCAGCGTGCTGCGCCTGGAGAACTCGCTGGTCATGCGGAGCCGGCTGTACGAGACCGGCTGGGTGGGCGGCCGCCTGCAGCTGACCGGGCACGCGTACCCGGAGCAGCTGGGCGCCGAGAACCGGCACGACATGGTCAAGGTGCTGGTGCTGCGCGAGGCCAAGGGCCGCCGGGTGCTGGCCGTCCAGACCAAGGCGCAGTACAGCCCCGAGGCCACCGCGAGCTGCAACCACGACCTGTACAACTGCGACTGGGCCGGGTTCACCGCCTCCATCGACCCCAAGCGCCTCAAGCACCGCGGGCAGTGGAAGGACGGCCACTGGCGGGTGCTGGTGGCCGGCGTCGGCAAGGGCGGCGTCTACAAGGGGCGCATCTCGGCCGGCTGGAGCGACACCGCCGCGCACATCCCGCCGCACTGGGTGGACCAGGACGTCCGGATCGTGCCGTGGGTGCGCGACGGGCACGTCTACCTGAAGGTCGAGACCGTGCGCGCCCGGGTGACCGGGCTGGCCGCGGCGGCCGGCCGGGTGGAGATCACCGGCGCCGTCCGCTCCGGCCCGGACCTCGCCGGGGCCCGGCTGCAGCTGACCCACCTGGAGTCCGACCGCGAGCTGCTGCTGCCGCTGGAGCTGGGCACCCCGGCCGGCCTGAGCCAGCCGTTCGCCGCCTCCGTCGGGGTCGCCGAGCTGACCGCCGTCCGGGAGGCGTGGGCCGAGCTCGACCCGGTCGCCGAGGAGCGCACCCGGGACAGCTGGGAGGCCGCGCTGCTGCTGGCCGACGGCACCCTGGTGCCGGTGGCCTTCGACGAGCGCCGGCCGCCGGAGCGGCTGCACGTCGCGCTGAACCCGCAGGCCCCCGCCGCCGAGCGGCGGGCGCTGTACTCCAAGGCGTCCTCGGACGGCTACCTGGAGCTGTGCGACCAGCTGCTCCAGCCGGTGGTCGAGGGGCTCACCGCGCGCGGCGCCGACGGCTTCCTGCTCGACGGCTCCTTCCCGCTGCCGGGCACCCACCGCTACGAGCTGGTGGTCCGCCACCAGTGGCGCGAGGAGGAGCACGTCTACCCGGTGGAGATCGCCGACGGCCGCTTCCGGGCCTCGCTGCCCACCGTGCCGACCGCCTCCTTCGCGGGCTCGGTGCCGCTCACCAAGGGCACCTGGGAGGTCGTGTTCCGCCCGGTCGGCGGGGCGGCCGACGCGCCGTGGCCGCACGCGCTGATCGCGCCCTCCTGCCACCCGGCGCTGCCGCTGGAGGTGGAGTCCCGGGGCAAGCGGATCGCGCTGGAGCGCCGCTACGACGACGGGCTCTCCCTGGAGTCGCACTCGGCTCTGCTGCCCGAGGAGCGCAGCGGCTTCCGCCAGCGCCAGCTGCGCTCGGTGGACTACCCGGCCGCCCGGCGCCACCCGGTGCGCGACGCCGTGCTCTACAACGGCGCGCTCGGCGGCCACTACGCGGACTCGGCGCGGGCGATCCACGAGGAGCTGGTGCGCCGCGGCCTGCCGCTGGAGCACCTGTGGGGCAGCGACGACCTGCAGGCCGACCTGCCGCAGACCGCGACCGGGATCCGGCTCTGGAGCCCGGAGTGGTTCGAGGCGCTGGCCACCGCCAAGTACATCGTCACCGGCACCCACCTGCCCGACTTCTTCGTCCGCCGGCCGGGCCAGGTGGTCGTGCAGACCTGGCACGGCACCCCGCTGAAGCAGGTCGGGTACGACTTCGAGAAGGTCTGGTTCACCGACTCGAACTACCTGAAGGGCCTCGCCGTCGAGGTCCCGAACTGGAGCCTGCTGGTCTCCGGCAACCGCTTCTCCACCCCGGTGCTGCGCCGCGCGTTCGACTTCAAGGGCGAGATCGTGGAGTCCGGCGCGCCGCGCAACGACCTGCTGTTCGCGGCCGACCGGGAGAAGACCGCCGAGCAGGTCCGGGAGCGGCTCGGCCTGCCCGAGGGCAAGAAGGTCGTCCTGTACGCGCCGACCTTCCGCGAGGACCGCCGGCGCCCGCAGGGCGGCTACCAGATGGACCTGCGGCTCGACCTGGCGGCCATGCGGGCCTCGCTGGGCGACGACCAGGTGCTGCTGGTACGCCGGCACGCGGTGATGTGCGGCCAGGTGCCCGGGGCCGGCAACGGCTACGTGTGGGACGTCGGCAGCTACCCCGACATCGCGGAGCTGCTGCTGGTCGCGGACGTGCTGGTGACGGACTACTCGTCGACCGTGTTCGACTTCGCGGCCACCGGCAAGCCGGTGCTGTTTTACACGTACGACCTGGAGCACTACCGCGACAACCTGCGCGGCTTCAGCCTCGACTTCGAGGCCGAGGTGCCCGGCCCGCTGCTGGCCACCTCGGAGGAGCTGATCGGCGCGCTCGGCCGGGTGGACGAGGTGGCGGCCGAGTACGCCGACCGGTACTCCGCCTTCCGCCAGGCGTACTGCGACCTGGACGACGGCGGGGCGGCCGGCCGCGTGGTCGACGCGATGCTGCGCCAGTAGCGGCACCCGGCATTCCGGCGATCGAACGGAATTCATTTCGGAGAACTCCCGATCGAATTCGCCGGAATATCGAGAATTGACGGCGGGTCGCCCTTCCCGGTGGAATTGAAATTCCCCCTGGGAAAGGCGACCCGCCATGCACGTCCGTACCCGGCCCGTCCCTGCGCGCACCACGGCCGGTACCGCCCCCCGCCCCGCCGACGACACCGCGTTCGGCCTGCTGCGCAGCCGCTGGACCCCCCGCGGCCTGGAACTCACCGGCTACGCCCGCCCCGACCGCGAGGACACCGGCAGCCCCGGCTCCGCCTGGACCCGGCTCACCCTGTACCGCCACGACGGCGAGCCGCCGGTCCGGCTGCGCTCCCGCCCCCGCCGCCTGCCCGAGATCACCGACGACAGCGCCCAGGCCCGGTACGCCCACGACTGGTCCGGCTTCACCGCCCTGCTCGAACCGCACCGGCTGCACCGCGCCGGGCGGTGGCTGCTCGGCGACTGGCGGATCGAGGCCGCGCTGCTCACCCGCCCCCGCCCCACCCGGCTGCGCCGCCGGTACGGCGCCCTCGCCCCGCACTGGTGCGGCTCCGGCGAGTACCCGCTCGCCCGCTGGGTCGACCGCGCCGTCCGGCTCCAGCCGTACTTCGCCGACGACGGGCTGCGGCTGCGGCTGGAGCGCCCCGCCGTACGGATCACCGCCGCCGTGCCCGGCCCCGACGGCCTCGTCCTGCACGGCGCCGCCGACCACTGCCCGCCCGGCAGCCTGCTGCGGCTGCACCACCGCGAGAGCGGTGCCGCCCTGCTGCGGCCGGTCGGCGTGCGCGGCGACGGCCTCACCGCCGCGCTGCCGTACCCGCCGTTCACCGCGGACGGGCGCGGGGCGGGCGACCTGGAGCACTGGGACGTCGAACTGCTGCGCCCCGACGGCTCCACCGAACCGCTCACCCTCGACGAGCGCGCCCGCCCGGTCGCCGGCCAGCACCCGCTGCCCGACGCACCCGACCGCGTCCTGCACCTCAAGCACCTCGCCGACGGCCGGCTCCAGCTCTGCGTGCGGCCCGCCGCGGCCTGGATCGAGCGGATCGCCGTCCGCGCCGACGGCTTCGAGCTGACCGGCAGCTGCCCCCGACCGGGTACCGGACCGCTCGACCTGGTGCTGCGCCACGGCGGCAGCGCCGGGGAGCTGCGCCGGCCGGTCGCCCTCGGCGCCGGCGGCCGGTTCCGGGTCACCCTGCCGATCACCAGGACCGGCTCCGACGGCACCGCGCTGCCGCTGCGCAAGGGCATCTGGGAGGCCGCCCTGCACCCGGCCGGCGGCGGGGCGGGCCCGGCCCGCCCGCTGCTCGCCGGATCGGCCGTGCTCCCCGCCGTGCCCGCCGCCGCCGAGGCCGGCGGCAAGCGGGTGCTGCTGCAGCGCCGCTGGTACGACACGCTGCTGGTGGACTCCACCCCGGTGCTCGGCCCCGCCGAGCGCAGCGCGTACGCCCAGCGGCGGCTGCGCACCGCCGGGTACCCGGCCGCCCGGCGCCGGCCGCTGCGCCCGGCGGTGCTGTACGACGTCTTCGGCGGGCGCGGCTACGCCGACTCACCGCGCGCGGTGCACGCCGAACTCGCCCGGCGCGGCGAGCCGTTGGAGCACCTGTGGACGGTCGACGACGCCCAGGCGGCGCTGCCGGCCGGGGTGCGGGCGGTACGGGTCTGGAGCCCCGAGTGGTACGAGGCACTGGCCACCTGCCGCTACCTGGTCGGCAACACGCACTTCCCGGAGTTCCTGTGCCGGCGCCCCGGGCAGGTGGTGCTGCAGACCTGGCACGGCGCGCTGCTCAAGCGGATCGCGTTCGACGTCGAGAACCCCTGGCTCGCCGACCACGGCTACCTGGACCTACTGGCCCGCGAGGTGCCGCACTGGAGCGTGCTGCTCTCCCCCAGTCCGTTCGCCACCCCGATCCTGCGCCGCGCCTTCCGCTACGGCGGCGAGGTCCTGGAGTCCGGCTACCCGCGCAACGACGTGCTCGCCCGGCAGGACCCGGCCCGGGCCGCCGCGGTGCGGAGCCGGCTGGGCGTGCCCGCGGACCGGCGGGTGGTGCTGTACGCGCCGACCTGGCGCGAGGACCGCCGGCGCGGCGACGGCGAGGGCTTCCGGCTGGACCTGCGGATCGACCCCGCGGCGGCCCGGCGGGCGCTCGGCGCCGACCACGTCCTGCTGGTCCGCCCGCACGCGCACGTCCGCGAGCCGCTGCCGGGCGCCGGGGACGGCTTCCTGTACGACGTCGCCGACTACCCCGACGTCCAGGACCTGCTGCTGGCGGCCGACGTGCTGGTGACCGACTACTCCTCGATCATGTTCGACTTCGCCATCACCGGCCGGCCGGTGCTCTTCTTCACCTACGACCTGGAGCACTACCGGGACACCCTGCGCGGCTTCTGCTTCGACTTCGAGGCGCAGGCCCCCGGCCCGCTGGTGCCGACCCAGGCGGCGCTGCTGGCGGCGCTGCGCGCACTGGCCGACACCGGCCGGCTGCCCGGTGCCGACGCCGAGCGCTACCGGCGGTTCCGCGCGACGCATTGCGCGCTGGACGACGGCGGCGCCGCGGCCCGGGTGGTGGACCGGCTGCTCGCGCTCGGCCGCGGCTGACCGGCGGTCAGCCGAAGTCGTACGCCCGCCAGGGCCGCCAGACCTCGTCGGCGTCGAACCGGGACAGGCTGAACCCCGGCACGGTGAACGAGCCCTGGAAGGTGCGCGCCTTCTCGTACGCCTCGTCGAGGACGTCCTCCGGCAGGCCGTGCGCGACCGTCACGTGCGGGTGGTACGGGAAGGCCAGCTCCCGGGCCAGCGGGCCGGAGCGGACGTCCGCCTCCAGCAGCCGGCACTCGTGCGCGCCCTCCTCGACCCGGACGTAGACCACCGGGGAGACCGGCCGGAAGGTGCCGCCGCCCTGCAGCAGCATCCGGAACGGCCGGTGGGCGCGCGCCACTTCGGCCAGGTGCCGCTCCACCAGCGGCAACTGCTCCGAGGGCAGCCCGGTGGGCGGCAGCAGCGTCACGTGGGTGGGTATCGACCGGGCCAGCGGGTCGCCGTGCCCCGCCCGCGCGTCCTGGATCTCCGTGGCGTACGGCTCCGGGACGCTCACCGACACGCCGATGGTGACGACCTCGGGGAGGTCGCCACCACCGGGCAGGCTCGTCAGTGGGGTCACCGCTTGGCGGCCGGGAGGAAGCCGATCCGGTCGTACACGGTGGCGAGCGTCTCGGAGGCCACCGCGCGGGCCTTCTCGGCGCCGATCGCCAGCACCCGGTCCAGCTCGGCCGGGTCGTCCAGGAAGCCGCGGGTGCGCTCCTGGAAGGGCGTCACCCACTCGCTGAACAGCTCGGCCAGCTCGGTCTTCAGGGCGCCGTACATCCGGCCCTCGAAGTGGGCGACCAGCTCGTCGACCGACCGGCCGCTCAGCGCGGAGTGGATGCGCAGCAGGTTGGAGACGCCTGCCTTCTCCTCCTCGTCGTAGGAGACGACGGTGCCGGTGTCGGTGACGGCGCTCTTGAACTTCTTGGCGCTCGCCTTGGGCTCGTCGAGCAGGTTCACCAGGCCCTTGGCGGAGGACGCGGACTTGCTCATCTTGGCGCCCGGGTCCTGGAGGTCCAGGATCTTGGCCGTCTCCTTGAGGATGTACGGCTTGGGCACGGTGAAGGTCGGGCTGTAGCGGGTGTTGAAGCGCTCCGCGAGGTCGCGGGTGAGCTCCAGGTGCTGGCGCTGGTCCTCGCCGACCGGCACGGCGTCCGCCTGGTAGAGCAGGATGTCGGCGATCTGCAGGATCGGGTACGTGAACAGGCCGACCGAGGTGCCCGCGGAGCCCTGCTTGGCGGACTTGTCCTTGAACTGGGTCATCCGGGACGCCTCGCCGAAGCCGGTGAGGCAGTTCATCACCCAGCCGAGCTGCGCGTGCTCGGGCACGTGCGACTGGACGAACAGGGTGCAGCGCTCCGGGTCGAGGCCGGCACCGAGCAGCTGGGCGGCGGAGATCCGGGTGTTCTCGCGCAGCGCCACCGGATCCTGCTCGACGGTGATCGCGTGCAGGTCGACGACCATGTAGAAGGCGTCGTTGGCCTCCTGGAGGTCGACCCACTGGCGCACCGCGCCGAGGTAGTTGCCGAGGTGGAACGAGCCGGAGGTGGGCTGGATGCCGGAGAGCACCCGGGGACGGCCCTGGGCCGGACCGGTGACCGCTGCGTTGACCATGGCGCCATTGTTCCAGTTCCACCGTCCGGTCAGGAAACCTCTGCGGCTGGAGGTTCCGACAGTGTGACGGCACTCACCCGGATGCGGGAGATCCGCCGGCCCTCCGTCGCCGCGACGGTCAGCAGCACCCGGTCGTCGATCCGGACCTGGTCGCCCTTCTCGGGCAGCCGCCCGAGCCCCGCGACCAGGCAGCCCGCCACCGTCTCGTACGGGCCCTCGGGCAGGGTGACGCCGGTCTCCTCGGTGAAGTCGGCGAGGTTGAGCAGCCCGTCCAGCTCCATCCCGCCGCCGGCCAACCGGCGGGCGGTGGGCGGGCGGTGGGCGTCGTACTCGTCGCGGATCTCGCCGATCACCTCCTCGACGAGGTCCTCCAGGGTGACGATGCCGGCCGTGCCGCCGTACTCGTCGACGACGATGGCCAGGTGGTGGCCCTCGCGGCGCATCTCGCCCATCGCCTCCAGCACCCGCTTGGTGCCGGGCAGCAGCTTGACCGGGCGGGCCAGGTCGCGGACCCGCACGGCCTGCTCGCCGCGGGCCCCGTACAGGTCACGGACGTGCACGAAGCCGGTGACGGCGTCGTAGCTGCCCTCGACCACCGGGTAGCGGGAGTGCGGGGAGGAGGCGGCCTGCTCGCGGACCTCGTCGAGCGGGCGGTCGGCGTCCAGGAAGGTGACCTCGGTGCGCGGGACCATCACCTCGCGCAGCTGGCGCTCGCCGGCCGCGAACACGTCGGCGATCAGCGCCCGTTCGTCGCTGCCGAGTTCGGTGTTGGCGGCGACCAGGCCGCGCAGCTCCTCTGAGCTCATCGAGTCGCGCCCGGCCGACGGGTCGCCGCCGCCGAGCAGGCGGACCGCCAGGTCGGCGGAGCGGGCGACCAGCCGGGCCACCGGGCGCAGCACGGTCGAGGTGAGCAGTCCGCCCAGGGCGACGAGGGCGAGGGCGACGGCCGCGTCACCGAGGGTTTCGTTCACAGCGGGCCAGTGTAGGGCGACGGCCCGCCGCCTCCCGGAAGGGAAGCGGCGGGCCGTGCGGTGCTGCGGGTGCGGGCCGGGCTCAGATCAGGCCGAGCGCCTGGACCGCGTCGCGCTCCTCGGCCAGCTCGTTGACCGAGGCGTCGATGCGGCCGCGGGAGAACTCGGAGATCTCCAGGCCCTGGACGATCTCGAACTCGCCGCCCTTGGTGGTGACCGGGAAGGAGGAGATCAGGCCGGCCGGGACGCCGTAGGAGCCGTCGGAGACGATGCCCATGGAGGTCCAGTCGCCCTCGGCGGTGCCGTTGACCCAGGTGTGCACGTGGTCGATGGCGGCGTTGGCGGCCGAGGCGGCCGAGGAGGCGCCGCGGGCGTCGATGATGGCCGCGCCGCGCTTGGCGACGGTCGGGATGAAGTCGCCCTCCAGCCACGCCTGGTCGTTGCCGATGGCGTCGAAGCCGGCCTTGCCGGCGACCTCGGCGTGGAAGATGTCCGGGTACTGGGTCGCCGAGTGGTTGCCCCAGATGGTGAGGCGCTTGATCTCGGAGACGGCGGCGCCGGTCTTCTTGGCGAGCTGGGCGACCGCGCGGTTGTGGTCCAGGCGGGTCATCGCGGTGAAGCGCTCGGCCGGGACGTCCGGGGCGTTGCGCTGGGCGATCAGGGCGTTGGTGTTGGCCGGGTTGCCGACGACCAGGACCTTGATGTCGTCCGCGGCGTGGTCGTTGATGGCCTTGCCCTGCGGGCCGAAGATGCCGCCGTTGGCCTGCAGCAGGTCGCCGCGCTCCATGCCGGCGGTGCGCGGGCGGGCGCCGACCAGCAGGGCGACGTTGGCGCCGTCGAAGGCCTCGTTCGGGCTGTCGGTGATCTTGATGTCGCGAAGCAGCGGGAACGCGCAGTCGTCGAGCTCCATCGCGGTGCCCTCGGCGGCCTTGAGGCCCTGCGGGATCTCCAGCAGGCGCAGGTTCACCGGCACGTCGGCGCCGAGCAGGTGGCCCGAGGCGATGCGGAAGAGCAGGGCGTAGCCGATCTGGCCGGCCGCTCCGGTGATGGTGACGTTGACGGGGGTGCGGGTCATTTCTACCTTCTCCAGCAAATCGCCAGGTGCCCCAGGCACGCCGGCGCACTGGAGCCGCGGATGATCTCTCGACATCGAGAGACCGGCGCCAGGTTATCGCAAAGCGAGGCGTATTCCTCGGGTGCGGTCGTGGCTGCTTCGTCACAGACGGCAGCGGCCCCGCCCGGAGGGATCCGGACGGGGCCGCGGCGGCGGGACGGCGGTTCAGTGCCGGGGACGGCCGATGAGCTGCCCGATGTTGGTCAGCGGCACCTCCAGCCACGGATTGGGCTGCGCCACCAGCGTCAGGAAGACGATCGAGGCGCCCAGGAAGGTCAGCACGATCACGTCGGTGAAACGGCTGCGCACCGCCAGCATGCCGACCTCGGGCAGCACCAGCCGCAGCAGGGCGCCGAGCAGCACCCCGCCGCCGAGGATCAGCAGCCCGAACTTGAAGCCCTCCTCGAAGTCGGCGAACCAGGTGACCGCCAGTCCGGCGCCCACCACCAGCAGCACCAGGGTTATCGGCCACTGGCGGACGGGCAGGGCGTGTTCGCGGCCCAACGCGGCCCGCGACCCCTCGGGGGGCAGGGTGCCGGTGGTCCGGACCGGCGTGCGCCGGGACCGCGCCGGCCTTGGCTCGCTCATCGCTCCTCGCCCCTCCGGGGTCAGATGCCGGCGCGGCGCTCGGCCGCCTCGACGATGTTGTTCAGCAGCATGGCGCGGGTCATCGGGCCGACGCCGCCCGGGTTCGGGGAGATCCAGCCCGCGACCTCGGCCACGCCGGGGTGCACGTCGCCGACGATCCGGCCCTCGCTGCGGCTGACGCCGACGTCCAGCACGGCCGCGCCGGGCTTGACGTCCTCCGGCTTGACCAGGTGCGGCACCCCGGCGGCGGCGATCACGATGTCGGCCTTGCGCAGGTGGAAGGCGAGGTCCCGGGTGCCGGTGTGGCAGAGGGTGACCGTCGCGTTCTCACTCCTTCGGGTGAGCAGCAGGCCGATCGAGCGGCCGACCGTGACACCGCGGCCGATCACGACCACCTCGGCGCCGTCGATCGCGACCTCGTGGCGGCGCAGCAGCTCGACGATGCCCAGCGGGGTGCACGGCAGCGGGCCGGTGATGCCCAGCGCCAGGCGGCCCAGCGAGGTGGGGTGCAGGCCGTCGGCGTCCTTGTCCGGGTCCATCAGCTCCAGCACCGGGTTCTGGTCCAGGCCCTTGGGCAGCGGGAGCTGGACGATGTAGCCGGTGCAGGCCGGGTCGGCGTTGAGCTCGCGGACGACGTTCTCGACGTCCTCCTGGGTGGCGGTGGCGGGCAGCTCGCGCTGGATCGACGCGATGCCGACCTCGGCGCAGTCCTTGTGCTTGCCGTTGACGTACCACCGGCTGCCCGGGTCGTCACCGACGAGGACGGTGCCGAGACCGGGGACGACGCCCCGCTCCTTGAGGGCCGCCACGCGGACGGCGAGTTCGGACTTGATCGCGGCAGCCGTGGCCTTGCCATCGAGAATCTGGGCAGTCATGACCCCATTCTCCCGGATCCGGGCGGTACTCCGTGCCGCGGGCGGCACGGTCCCGGGAGCCGGCCCCGGGCCGGAACGCACGCGGTCCGCACCGATACGGAACGTGTGGATCGCATTGCGGTTGCGCCACAGTTGCGTCCGGTTCCCGGGCGCGGCTGGACAGCACGCTGTCGTCGGGTCGACGATATGGGCGCAATCCCTGCCGCGCCCCGCCCCGTGACGGGCCGACGGCGCACGGCGGGGACGTACCCGGGGGAAGAACGAGTGAGCAATCCGTACCAGACTCCGCCGGGCCCCTACGGCGGCCCGGGGGCCCAGCCGCACGCGCCGTACGGGGCTCCGCAGTACCCGCAGCAGCCGCAGGGCTACCCGCAGCAGCCGTACCAGCAGCCGCAGGCGCCGGTCGTCCACCAGCAGCCCGTCCACTACCCGGTCGCCGCCCGGCCCGCCGACAACCAGTACGCGATGGCCGCCGTGGTGCTGGGCTTCGTGGCCGTCGTCACCACCTGCTTCTACGGCGGTTTCCTCGGACTGGTCGGCATCGGCATCTCCATCGCCGGACTCAACCGCTCCAACGCCACCGGCACGGGCCGCGGGATGTCGATCGGCGCCCTCGTGCTCAACGTGCTCGCCGTCCTGATCAGCGCCGCCCTCGTCGTGCTCGTGCTGCGGGGCGAGTACTAGCCGTGGCCACCCTGACGGCGCGTTGGCAGCGCTCGGCCGGCACGCTCAAGGGCGGCCTGCTCCGCGTCCTGCTGCGCGGCCTCGCCGCCGCCACGGCCGCCGCCGGTGTGGCGGCCGTGCACGACGTGCACGACCCGGGGGTGCTCTGCCCGCTGCGCAGGCTGACCGGCGTGCCGTGTCCCGTCTGCGGCAGCACCACCGTCTTCATCGAGGCCGGGCACGGCCGTTGGGACGCCGCGCTGGCGGCGAACCCGGTCACCGTGGCGGCGCTCGCCGCGCTGCTGGTCGCCCCGCTGGGCCCCGGCCGCTGGTGGTGGCAGCAGACGAACGGCCGCCGCAACGCCCTGCTCGGCGGGGCCCTCGCCGCCGCCTGGGTCTGGCAGTTGCACCGGCTCGGGATCTCCCGGCCCTGAAATCCCCCTCGTGCGTGTCGGTGCGCTTCGCTAGTCTGCCCTGCGGTCGGGCACCGTCACTCATCAGTCCGTCCCCAGAAGCTTCCTGAAATCCGTCCCCATGTCCCATCCTGCCCGGAGGCATCGATGAGCTACCCGCCCGACCCGAACAACCCCTACGGCCAGCAGCCCGGCTACGGCCAGCCCCAGCAGCCCGCCTACGGCCAGCAGCCCGGCTACGGCTACCCGCAGCAGGCCGCCCCGGCGCCCGGCTACGGCTACCCGCAGCAGGCCGCCCCGGGCTACGGCATCCCGCACCAGCCCGTGTACGGCGGCCACGCCGGCTACGTGCAGCAGTCCTACGCGGGCTGGGGCTCCCGGGTCGCCGCGTCGCTGGTCGACGGCCTGATCATCGGTGTGCCGGTCATGATCCTGTACATCGTGGGTGCCGCGGTCGGCTGGGAGGACGCCCCGTCCTGCACCCCGACCAAGCTCAACAGCTACTGCGCCGGCGTCAGCAGCACGCCGACCATCAACGGCGCGGGCATCGCCATCATGGGCCTGGCCTACCTGCTCGGCCTCGTCGCCGGCATCTGGCTGCTCTACTCCGAGGGCAAGACCGGCCAGACCCCGGGCAAGAAGCTCGTCAACATCCGCGTGGTGCGCGAGGCCGACGGCCAGCCGCTCGGCTTCGGCATGGCCTTCGTCCGCCGGCTCGCCCACTTCCTGGACTCGCTGGCCTGCGGCATCGGCTACCTGTGGCCGATCTGGGACGCCAAGAAGCAGACCTTCGCCGACAAGGTGATGAACAGCGTCGTCGTGAAGTCCTGACGCGCCGTCCGCACGGGGAAGGCCCCGCAACTCCGCTCGCGCGGGGTTGCGGGGCCTTCCGCCGTTCCGGGGCCGGTGCTCAGTGGAAGAAGTGCCGGGTACCGGTGAAGTACATCGTGACGCCGGCCTCGGCGGCCGCCGCGACCACCTCTTCGTCGCGGATCGAACCGCCCGGCTGCACCACGGCCCGGACCCCGCCGTCGATCAGGATCTTCAGGCCGTCCGCGAACGGGAAGAAGGCGTCCGAGGCCGCGAACGAGCCCTTGGCCCGCTCGCCGGCGCGCTCGACGGCGAGCTTCGCCGAGTCGACCCGGTTGACCTGGCCCATGCCGACGCCGACCGAGGCACCGTCCTTGGCCAGCAGGATCGCGTTGGACTTGACGGCCCGGCAGGCCCGCCAGGCGAAGGCCAGCTCGGCCAGCTCCCCGGCGGAGAGCGCCTCACCGGTCGCCAGCGTCCAGTTCGCCGGGTCGTCGCCGTCGGCGTGGATGCGGTCGGCCTCCTGCAGCAGCACGCCGCCGGAGATCGGGCGGACCTCCTGGCGGTTGGCCGGCGCCTCGGGGGCGCGCAGCACGCGCAGGTTCTTCTTGCGGGCCAGCACCTCGACCGCACCGTCCTCGTACGCCGGGGCGACGACGACCTCGGTGAAGATCGGGGCGATCTGCTCGGCCAGCTCGACGGTGACCGGGCGGTTGACCGCGATCACGCCGCCGTACGCGGAGACCGGGTCGCACTCGTGCGCCTTGCGGTGCGCCTCGGCGACGTCGGCGCCGGTCGCGATGCCGCACGGGTTGGCGTGCTTGATGATCGCGACGGCCGGCTCGGCGTGGTCGTACGCGGCGCGGCGGGCGGCGTCGGTGTCGACGTAGTTGTTGTACGACATCTCCTTGCCGTGCAGCTGCTCGGCGCCGGCCAGTCCACCGCTGCCGTCCGTGTACAGCGCGGCGCCCTGGTGCGGGTTCTCGCCGTAGCGCAGCACGTTCTGGCGCTCGAAGGCGGAGCCCAGGAAGGCCGGGAAGGCCTCCTCGGAGCCGGTGTAGCCGGAGGTCTCGAACCAGTTGGCCACCGCGACGTCGTAGGCCGCGGTGTGCGCGAACGCGGCACCGGCGAGGCGCTTGCGGGTCAGCAGGTCGAAGCCGCCCTCCTGAGCCGCCTTCAGCACGTCGCCGTAGCGGGCCGGGTCGACCACGACGGCCACCGACGGGTGGTTCTTCGCCGCGGCGCGGACCATGCTCGGGCCGCCGATGTCGATCTGCTCGACGCACTCGTCCGGGGTGGCGCCGGAGGCGACCGTCGCCTTGAACGGGTACAGGTTCACCACGACCAGGTCGAAGGGCTCGACGCCCAGCTCGGCCAGCTGCGCGCGGTGCGACTCCAGGCGCAGGTCGGCCAGCACACCGGCGTGCACGCGCGGGTGCAGCGTCTTCACGCGCCCGTCCAGGCACTCCGGGAAGCCGGTCAGCTCGGAGACCTCGGTCACCGGGACGCCGGCCGCGGCGATCCGGCCCGCGGTGGAGCCGGTGGAGACGATGGCGACCCCGGCGGCGTGCAGGCCCTGGGCCAGCTCCTCCAGGCCGGTCTTGTCGTACACGCTGATCAGCGCGCGGCGGAGCGGCCTGATGTCCTCGGAGACAGGGGGGGTGGTGGAGCTGGCACTCATGCCGGGATCCATACCTTTCGGTCCTCGATGCGGTGACCCTCGCGGGCCAGCCGGCCCACGACGTCGACGAGCAGCTTGCGCTCGACAGTCTTGATGCGCTCGTGCAGCGCGTCGCCGCCATCGGCGTGGTCGGCGTCGGTGACCTCCACGACGCCCTGCGCGATGATCGGCCCGGTGTCCACGCCGGCGTCGACCAGGTGGACGGTGCAGCCGGTGACCCGCACCCCGTACGCGAGCGCGTCGGCGACCCCGTGCGCACCGGGGAAGGCGGGCAGCAGCGCGGGGTGGGTGTTGACGATCCGCCCAGCGAACGCCGCGATGAACGCGGGGCCGAGGATCTTCATGAAGCCGGCCGTGACCACGAGGTCCGGCTCGTACGCGGCGACGGAGGCGGTCAGCGCGCGGTCCCAGTCCGCCCGGTCGGCGAAGTCCTTCACCCGGTGGACGAAGACCGGCAGGCCGGCCCGCTCGGCCCGGTCCAGTCCGGCGATGGCGTCGCGGTCCGCTCCGACGGCGAGGATCTCGGCGCCGAAGGCCGGATCGGCGGCGGCGTCGATCAGCGCCTGCAGATTGGTGCCGGAACCGGAGACCAGCACCACCAGGCGGGCCGGACCGGGCGTACGGGGCGGGAAGAGCTGGGCGGGGGCGGCGGCCACTGCGCGATTCTCCGTAGGTCGGGGCGCCGCACGCTGGTACGTCCACCGGCGGTGGGGCCACTACGAACGGCAGGTCGAGCGAAGGGGAACACACGGGAAACCCGCCGCGGTGCGGGCGCCCGGGAACCCTGGCGAGCTGCTGACCGTCACCACGATAACGGCTGGTCGGACGGCTCCCGAAACGGCCCGATGGCGCTACGCGCGTAGTTGAGACGGGGATCTCGCCGCGGGACGGGTGGGGTCCCGCGGACCGCTCCCCCTGCGCCCCCGCGGCCGTCCGGCCGGGCCCGCACCGGGCTCCCCGCCGCCGCCCCGCCGCCGCCTTCCCGGGGGCTCCTCCCGCCTCCGGCACGGGCTGCGGGATCATAGAGGGCGGGCACCCGCCCCACCGACCGACAAGGAATGGCCGAACCATGAGCAGCGGTGACAACACCGGCGAGCGCAACCCCTTCGCGCCGCCGCCGGCGGATGCCCCGGACCGGCCGTGGCAGCCCCGCAACCCCGGTCCGGACCCGGACTCCTCGGACGGCGCGGGCAACGGCACCGGCGGTGGCACGGGCGACGACGACGGCGAGCGCCCGCAGGTCCCGCCGCCGCACCCGTGGAGCCCCGGCTACCAGGGCGGCTGGAGCCACCGGCCCGCCCCGCAGCCCCCGCGCCTCGACCCCAACGACCCGGTGCAGAAGCGCGCCCGCAACGCGGCCCTGGCCGGTATCGCCGCCCTGATCTGCGCCGTCGCCGGCCTCTTCTACGTCGCCCTGTTCGTCGGCGCGCTCGCCGTGCTGTGGGGCGTCACCGCCCTGCGCTCCCCGCGCCCCGGCGCCCGGCAGGCCGACGGCACCCCCGCCCGCCCCGCCGACGCCCCCAACCCGCTCACCACCCCGGCCCTCGGCGGCATCCTGGCCGGCGTGATGACGATCGTCTTCACCGGCAGCGTGATCGGCCTCGGCCTGTACTACAACGACTACCACGCCTGCGTACGCGACTCCCTGACCACCGCGGGCGAAGCGAGCTGCAGCGACCTCGCCCCGAAGTGGTACACCGACCTGGTCGACAAGGCCGAGTAGCCGGGCGCGGCAGTCGGGCGCGCCAGCCGGGCGCGGCAGCCGGGCGCCGGGCCGGACGGGCACGCCGCGGACCCCCGCCGCCGGGCTCACCGCCGGGGTCAGCACCGGGGTCAGCGGCCGCGCGGGCCCGGCAGGGTGCCGAGCCGGACGACCGCGGCGTGGGCCAGCAGGCGCACCCGGTGCGCACGGGCCGTGGCCGCCGCGTGCAGGGCCGCGGCCGCGCCCAGGGCGGTGGCGCGGGTCAGCAGGGCGAGGGGGGCCGCCACCACGGTGAACCAGGCCGCCGCCGCGAGGCCCGTCCGCCAGGGCACCGGTCCGAGTTCGGCCATCCGCCCGCCGGCCAGCGACCCGCCGGAGAGCCAGCCCGCGGTCGCCGCCGCACCGCCGACCAGCAGGGCCGCCGACACCGCGGCGACCGCCGTGGCCACCGGGTGCCAGGGCAGCCGTCCGGTACCGGTGCCCGCCGCGGCGCGGCCGAGCAGCAGGGCCGGCAGCACGGCCGCCAGCGCCGGCAGCAGACAGACCGCCAGCCGCCAGCCCCCTGCGCCGGGTTCCGGCAGCAGACCGAGCAGCGGGAACTCGGGGACCGGCCCGAGCACCGTGCCGGACGGCGCCACGGTCGTCCCCGTCCCCACCGAGAAGCCCGGGCCCAGCGCGTACGCGGCGCCCCAGAGCACGGCGTTGGGGAGCAGCAGCAGGGTGAGCAGCAGCAGTCCGGTGACCGCTCCCGGGCCGCCGGCCAGCGACCTCGCGGTGAGCCCGGCGCCGTCCACCGCGTCCAGGACCGCCGCCGTCGCCACCACCAGGGCACCGGCCGCCAGCAGTCCGCCGAGCCCCGCCAGCACGGCCGCACGGACGGCGGGACCGCCGCCGACGGGCCGGGCCTGCTCGGGCAGCCACCGGACGAACTGCGCACCCGCGGACCGCAGCGGCCCCGCGCCGGTCGGCACCGGCGCCCCGGCCCGGGCGGGCAACCCGGCCGAACGGGCACCCGCGGCGGTCGCCGCGCCGGCCAGCGCGACCAGGACCAGCAGGTCGGGCAGGATCCGGGCGCGCAGGGCCCCGGTCGCCGCCCCGGTCACGGCGCACTGGGCGACGACCACGGCGCCCACCGTGCAGTAGCCGGCGCACACGGCGGCCGGCCCGCTCCACCGGGCCCGCAGGCCGGGGCGGGCCCCGGCGCGGGCACCCGCCCGGTAGAGGCGGTTGACGGCGAACAGACCCAGCAGCAGCGGAGTGACCGTCACCGGCGCGGCGAGCTCGGCGCGCAGCATCGGCGCGCCGTGGCCGAGCAGCCAGAGGGCTCCCGCCAGCCGGGCGGCGCCGGCGGCGTCGGCCTCCGCGTGCGGGGTCACCACCCAGAGCCCGAGCACCGGCACCAGCACCACGGCGAGCCCGAGCAGGGCGGTTCGTACGCCGGCGAACAGGTCGGCCCGGACCGGTCGGCTGCCCAGCTCGCGCGGCAGTTCCAGGATCGGACGGCCCATCAGCTGCGTCATGCGCCTCATGGTGCCAAGGCGACTCGCCCTGTTCGGTGAAGAGGCAAACCGTCGCCGTGTCCCAGATTATTGGCTTATGCGCATTTTCAGACCCGGCCAGCCAGCTGTCGCCGCCGATCCGGCCCGGAGCCTCTGATGACCACCCCGCCGACCGCCGAACGCCCCACCGGCACTCCCGCCGCCGATCCGCCGTCCGGGCGGAAGCCGGCCAAGCCGTCGAAGCCCCCGCAGCCCGCCAAGCCGTCCCGGCGGCGGGCCGCCACCGCCGAGAAGTCCGCCGCCGAACGCCGGGCCGGTCCCGCACCCGCCACCGAACGCTCCCCCGCGCGCCGCACCGCGCGCGGGGGCGGGTCCGCCGCAGCGGAGGCGAACACCACCGAGGTGGCTCCGGCCGAGGCGGGCACCGCCAGGACCGGCGTGGCCGGGAGCAGGACGGCCACCACGGGGGCGGCCACCACCCGCGCAGGCAGAACCGGGGCGGGCGGAACCGCGGCCGCCACCGAGGCGGGCCGGGCCCGAACGGGCGCGGTACCCGCCGGCGGCGCGCGGACGGGGAGCCCCGTCGGCGCCGCCCGGCCCGTCGGGCGGCCCTCGCCGCAGGACGCCGCCCGGCTGGTCCGTCTGCTGACCCCGCGTGAGGCCGCGGCGCTGGCCAGGTTCGCCGCCGGCCGGGACGTGCCCCCCGCACCGGCCGCCCTGGCCGCCGGACCGGCCGGCGCCCGGCTGCACCTGCACCGGGCCATGCGCAAGCTCGGGATCCGCAGCCGCGCCGAGGCGGTCGCCTTCGCGGCCCTCCTGGACCCGCTCCGGCCGACCGTCCGACGCACCCTCACCGCCCCGGAGCCCGCGGCGGTCACGGCCCCCGCCCCCGCGGCCGTCCCCGCGCCCGTACTCGCACCCGGCGCGGAGGCCGGTGCGGAGCCCCGCGCCGCCGCCGCGCTCGGCTTCGAGGAGTTCTACGCCACCACCCACACCCGCCTGGTGCAGCAGACCTTCCTGCTGACCAGGTGCCGGCACCGCGCCGTGCACTGCGTGGGCCGGGCGTTCGGCGAAGCGGCCCGCCGGTGGGAGGAGGTCGGCGCGGGCGCCAACCCGGAGGGGTGGGTGCGGGTGCGGGCGTTCGAGGCGGCGCTGTCGCCGTGGCATCGCGGCGGGCCCCGGCGGGCGCACGCCTGGCGGCTGCCGCACCGGCGGATCAAGGTGCGGCCGGCGGACGAGGCGCAGGCGGTGCTGCCGGACCACGACCGCCTGACCGACCGGGACCGTGCGCTGCTCAAGGCACTGCGCCGGCTGTCGCGTCCGCAGCGCCGGGCGCTGGTGCTGCACGACGGCCTGGGCCTGTCGGCGGCGGCGGTCGCGGTGGAGGTGGAGTCCAGCGTGGTGGCGGCCGAGGGCCGGGTCTGGACGGCCCGGGCGGCGCTGGCGCGCTGGGTACCGGACGTGGTCGGGCCGGACCCGGCGGCGGACGGGTTCGCGGACCGCCTCTGCGCGCTGCTGCACCGGGCGGCGGTGCGGGGCTGCCCGGAGCCGCGGCGGCCCGCGCTGCCCGCGCTGCGGGCCCGGTGGGGGCTGCGGAACGCCGCGCTGACGGGCGGCGCGGCGCTGATCACCGCGGCGATGGGGGCTGCGGTGGTGACGACGCTGACGGGCAGCGGCCCGGCCGAGCTGTTCCGGCCGACGGCTCCGCCGCCGCCGGGGATCTGCGCCACGCCGGGGGGCGGCAGCGCGGTGCCGGCGCTGCCGGGTGGTCCGCCGAACGGGGTGCGCAGCCTCTGGTGCAGTCCGACCCCGGGGCTGGCGGCCGAGTTCGTGGCCCCGCCGCCGCCGCACACGCTGCACCCCTGGCAGGCCGCGCCCGGGTCGGGCGTGCTGTCGCCGCCGGGGCCCGCGCCGGTGCTGGGCG
The DNA here is from genome assembly GCF_053610105.1 of Kitasatospora sp. NPDC054939. Taxonomy (NCBI): domain Bacteria; kingdom Bacillati; phylum Actinomycetota; class Actinomycetes; order Kitasatosporales; family Streptomycetaceae; genus Kitasatospora; species Kitasatospora sp. NPDC054939. Next base: position 21,294 of record NZ_JBSGXP010000040.1, read on the forward strand.
GCGCGGTCGCCCCGGGGCCGGGCGGCTGCGGCCGGTGGGCACCGCAGGCGTGCGTCCGGCGGGGCAACTAGGCCGGACAGGGCCGAGGCCCGCCCGGTCGGTCTCGTGCGCCCGGCAGGATCGGCCGGACAGGGCCTGGGACGGCGCGCCCGGGAGCGCGAACGCCTCCGCCCGGACCTCGGGAGGTCCGGGCGGAGGCGTGCTGCCGTTCGGGGCGTCAGCCCGCGATCAGCTCGCGCGCCAGGCGGGCGGTCTCGGACGGCGTCTTGCCGACCTTGACACCGGCGGCCTCCAGGGCCTCCTTCTTCGCCTGGGCGGTGCCGGACGAGCCGGAGACGATGGCGCCGGCGTGGCCCATGGTCTTGCCCTCGGGGGCGGTGAAGCCCGCGACGTAGCCGACGACCGGCTTGGTGACGTGCTCGGCGATGTAGGCCGCGGCACGCTCCTCGGCGTCGCCGCCGATCTCACCGATCATGACGATGAGCTCGGTCTCCGGGTCCTCCTGGAACGCCTTGAGGGCGTCGATGTGGGTGGTGCCGATGACCGGGTCACCGCCGATGCCCACGGCCGAGGTGAAGCCGATGTCGCGCAGCTCGTACATGAGCTGGTAGGTCAGGGTGCCGGACTTCGAGACCAGGCCGATCTTGCCGGCGGTGGTGATGTCGGCCGGGATGATGCCGGCGTTCGACTGTCCGGGGCTGATCAGGCCGGGGCAGTTCGGGCCGATGATCCGGGTCTTGTTGCCCTTCGAGCCCGCGTACGCCCAGAAGGCGGCGGTGTCGTGCACCGGGACGCCCTCGGTGATGACGACGGCCAGGCCGATCTCGGCGTCGATGGCCTCGACGACGGCGTCCTTGGTGAACTTCGGCGGCACGAAGATGACGGTGACGTCGGCACCGGTCTTCTCGATGGCCTCGGCGACGGAGCCGAAGACGGGCACCTCGGTGCCGTCGACGTCCACGGTGGTGCCGGCCTTGCGCGGGTTGACACCGCCGACGATCTGGGTGCCGGAGGCGAGCATGCGGCGGGTGTGCTTCATGCCCTCGGAGCCGGTCATGCCCTGGACGATGACCTTGCTGTCCTTGGTAAGGAAGATAGCCATGGTTGTGTAGTCCCCTTCCTTACTTGTTGGCCAGCTCGGCGGCGCGGTCAGCGGCGCCGTCCATGGTGTCCACACGCTGCACCAGCGGGTGGTTCGCGTCGTCGAGGATCTTGCGACCCAGCTCCGCGTTGTTGCCGTCCAGGCGGACGACCAGCGGCTTGGTGACCGCCTCGCCCTTCGAGGACAGCAGCTCCAGCGCCTGCACGATGCCGTTGGCGACCGCGTCGCACGCGGTGATGCCGCCGAAGACGTTGACGAAGACCGACTTGACGTCGGGGTCGCCCAGGATGATCTCCAGGCCGTTCGCCATCACCTCGGCGGACGCGCCGCCACCGATGTCGAGGAAGTTGGCGGGCTTGACGCCGCCGTGGCTCTCGCCGGCGTAGGCGACGACGTCCAGGGTGCTCATGACGAGACCCGCGCCGTTGCCGATGATGCCGACCTCGCCGTCGAGCTTGACGTAGTTGAGGCCCTTGGCCTTGGCCGCGGCCTCCAGCGGGTTCGCGGCGGCCTTGTCCTCAAGCGCCTCGTGGTCCGGCTGGCGGAACTCGGCGTTCTCGTCCAGGGAGACCTTGCCGTCGAGCGCGATGATCTTGCCGTCACCGGACTTGATCAGCGGGTTGACCTCGACCAGGAGGGCGTCCTCCTTGATGAAGACGACCCAGAGCTTCTGCAGGACGTCGGCGACCTGGTCCGCGATCTCGGCCGGGAACTTCGCGGCGGCGACGATCTCGGCGGCCTTCTCCGGGGTCACACCCTCGTTGGCGTCGACCGGGATCTTCGCGAGCGCCTCGGGGTTCTCCTCCGCGACGACCTCGATCTCCACACCGCCCTCGACGCTGGCCATGGCCAGGAAGGTGCGGTTGGTGCGGTCCAGCAGGAAGGAGACGTAGTACTCCTCCTTGATGTCCGCGGTCTGGGCAAGCATCACCTTGTGAACGGTGTGGCCCTTGATGTCCATGCCGAGGATCGCCTCGGCCTTGGCGACGGCGTCCGCCGGGTCGGCGGCGAGCTTCACGCCACCGGCCTTGCCTCGGCCACCCACCTTCACCTGAGCCTTGACGACGGCGCGGCCCCCGAAGCGCTCCGCGATGGCGGCAGCGTCTGCGGCGGTCTCGATGACATCACCGTCAAGCACGGGCACACCGTGCTTGGCGAAGAGGTCCCTCGCCTGGTACTCGAACAGGTCCACGTGTTTGTCCTTGTTCGTGGTCGCGGATTGTGTCTCTACGAGCGTGCCACGGCAGGATCTTCGCTGCGGGTCGTCGAAGCGGTGCGGGTACGCAGAGGTACGGCCTTGCGGCCCACACAGCCACGGGCGCACACGTCAATCAACACGCGCGTCACGTCCGTCTGGCAGGTTATCCCCGTACGACGGGACGTTTTCGCCCGGGACCGGCCCGTCTTTGGTGAGAACCGTCACAGAGAGCATACGGCGGCGTGCCGGCCGCCGTGCTCACCGGTCGGGCGCACCGGCGGTGAGGAACGAGCCGGTTCCCCCGTTCGAGTGAACCCGGCCGATCCGGCGCGGCCGGGCCGCCGTTCGTCCGGACCGCGGCTCAGCCGAGCTGCCCGGGGACCGGGATCGGGCGCTTCTCGATCGCCGCGGCCATGATCTCCGGGAAGGCGTCCGGAGTGCAGGCGAAGGCCGGGGCGCCCAGCGCGGCCAGGGCGGCCGCGTTCGCGTGGTCGTACGCGGGGGCGCCCTCGTCGGAGAGCGCGAGCAGGGCGACGAACTGCACGCCCGCCGCCTTCATCGCGGCGACCCGCCGGAGCATCTCGTCGCGGACGCCGCCCTCGTACAGGTCGCTGATCAGGACCACGACGGTCTCCGAGGGGCGGGTGATCCGCGACTGGCAGTAGGCCAGCGCCCGGTTGATGTCCGTCCCGCCGCCGAGCCGGGTGGCGAACAGGACGTCCACCGGATCGGAGAGCTGCTCGGTCAGGTCGACCACCGAGGTGTCGAACACGACCAGCCGGGTGTCCAGCGTCCGCATCGAGGCGAGGACGGCACCGAAGACCGCCGAGTGCACCACGGAGGCGGCCATCGAACCGGACTGGTCGATGCAGAGGACGACCTCCTTCCTCACCGCCCGCTGGGCGCGGGCGTAGCCGATCAGGCGCTCCGGGACGACGGTGCCCCGGCCGTCCGGGCCGGCGTCGGGCAGGTAGTTCCCGAGGTTGGCCCGGATGGTGCGGTTCCAGTCGATGTCGCGGTGGCGCGGACGGTTCACCCGGGCGCTGCGGTCGAGCGCGCCGCCCAGCGTGGCCCGGGTGCGGTCGGCGAGCCGGCGCTCCAGCTCGGCGACCACCCGGCCGACCACCGCGCGGGCGGTCTCCCGGGTGGTCTCGGGCAGCGCCCCCTTCAGCGAGAGCAGCGTGCCGACCAGGTGCACGTCCGGCTCGACGGCCTCCAGCATCTCCGGCTCCAGCAGCAGGCGGTCCAGGCCGAGCCTGGTGATCGCGTCCTGCTGCATCAGCTGCACGACGGAGGTGGGGAAGTACGCGCGGATGTCGCCCAGCCAGCGGGCCACCTGCGGGGCGGAGCCGCCGAGGCCGGCCGTCCGCCGGCCGTCCCGGCCGGGCCGCCCCTCCTCCGGGGCACCCCGGTAGAGGGCGGCCAGCGCGCCGTCCATGGCGGCGTCCCGCCCGCGCAGGGCGCAGCCCGTCCCGTCCGCCTCGCCGCCGAGCACCAGCCGCCAGCGGCGCAGCCGTTCGTCGTCGGTGGAGGGGGTGGTCACGGCCATGGGGTGTGCTCCTTCGGGCGGGACGGGCTCACGGGGGCGGGACGGGGACGGCGGGCGGACGGCGGCGGGCTCACGGGGACGGGCGGACGGGGCCGCCGTCAGGTGTCGCGGTCGGCGGCCCGGCGGTCACCGCCGACGGGCCCGGCGGGTGGCGCGGGCAGGCCGAGGATCAGGGCGACCACCGGGACGGCGGCGTCGGCGCGGTCCTCGTCCAGGTCGGCGGCGGGCCCGGCCGGTCCGGCGGCCGGTTCGCCGCCGAGCGGGCCGGCCGCGACCCGGCCGCCGACGGTCCGCCGCACGCCCGCCTCCAGGCCCGCGAAGGTGCGCCGCAGCAGCGGCAGCACGTCGGTGAAGGCGTCGCCGGGCACGGCCGTCAGCCAGTCGTCGAGCAGGCCGAGCAGCCGCGGGTCGTGCAGCAGCAGGGCGCCGCCGCCGGCCAGGAAGCCCTCGACCCAACCGGCCGCGTCGGCCGGGGAGTTGGCCCGGGAGAGCACCAGGCCCATCCGGCGGCCGGCTTCGGCGGAGTCGAGCCGGCCGTCGTCGAGCAGCAGTCGGACGGCGCGGCCGCGCAGCAGGCCGGGCACGCCGGTGGCCGGGCCGGCGACGGGTTCGCGCCGGGCGAGCGACTGCAGGGCGGCGGCCCACCGCTCGGGGAGGTCGTCGGCGAGGTCGGCGAGCAGGCCGATCGCGGCGTGCACCTCGTCGAGGTGGGTGCGCATGGCCGCGGCGCCGTCGGCGTCGAGGCCGGTGCAGGCGGGCGGCAGGCCGATGCAGATGCGGTCGGCCAGGCCCCCGGCGGCCTCGGCGAGCGCGCCGCCGTCGGTGCCGCGGACGTCCCCGTAGCGCAGGGCGCGGACCAGGGCGGGCAGGGCGCCGGCCAGGTGGGAGACGTCGGTGTCCAGGGCGGCGCAGTCGGCGAGCACCCGCATCACCGCGGGCAGCGCGTCGCCCAGGCCGGCCAGCAGGCAGGTCTCCACCAGGCCGGTGAGCTCGGCGAGTTCGCCGGCGGCGCGGGCGGTGCCGACGGCCTTGGCGACCGCGGCCCCGGCCACGGTGGTGCCCCACTGCGCGGCCTCCACCACGCGGACGGCGAACTCCGGCTCCCAGCGCAGCCGCCAGCTCTCCCGGAAGGTGCCGGTGGAGGTGACCGCGGAGCGGGTCGGGACGCCCCAGTCGATGCCGAGCAGCCGCAGCCGGTGCAGCAGCCGGGACCGGGCGGCGTCGGTGTCCTTGCGCAGGTCGAGGTCGAGGTCGCGCGGGTCGGCCTCGGGCTTGAGGCGCAGGCTGCGCTGCAGCCGGACGAGGTCGCGCTGGAGCGGCACCGCCGGGGCGCTGTCGGGGACTTCGCCGAGCGCGTCGCCGACGACCAGCCGGTCGTGGACCAGCGCGAGCGCGACCTCGGATCCGTCGCACAGCACCGAGCGGACGGCGTCCAGGGTCTCGGTGAGCCCGGCGAGCGGCCGGCCCCGCAGCACGGCGAGGGTGCGGGCCAGCCGGACGGCCTCGATGACGTGCGCGGAGGAGACCGGGTGGTCCGCGGCGCGGAGCAGTTCGGCGGCCCGGGCCGTCCAGCCGGGCACCGGGTCCTCGGCCCCGCAGGTGAACAGGTGGTGGTACCAGCCGGGCGAGACGATGCCCGCGCCGTAGCCGGTGTGCTGGGCGAGCCGGCGGTGCGTCCACGGCACCCAGGTGATGTCGGTGCGCACCTTCTTCGGCAGGCCGGCGAGCAGCGCCCGGTCGTGGGCGACGGTGGGCATCGCGGCGAGCGCGGGGACGTGGAAGGCGCCGCAGACGACGGCGATCCGCCGGTGTCCGGCCCGCCGGGCGGCCCTGATCTGCTGCCGCATGTACGCCTCGCGCAGATCGTCGCGACGGGCGGTGGAGCCGGTGGCGCCGGCCTCGCGCAGCGCGGTCATCGCCTCGGCGACGGCGGCGAACGGGGCGAGCGCGTCCCGGCCGGGCGAGCGGTGCTCGACGACGTCCTCCCACCAGCGCTCGGGGTCGTCGTGGCCGGCCGCGGCGGCGAGCACGGCGATCGGGTCGCCGAAGCCCCCGTCGCCGTCCCCGTCCCCGTCCACCGGGCCGGACGCCGCACCCGGGTCCGCCGCGTCCCCGTCCGCCGGGGAAGTGCCCCCCGGCACTCCCCCGGCGGGTCCGGGCCCGTCCTGCGGCCGGTCGGCGAGGCCGTACGCCGCCGGGAGGTCGATGAAGCGGACGGGCAGGCCCAGCTCGACGCCGTACCGGATCGCCACCCACTCCGGGGAGAACCCCGCGTACGGCCAGAACGCCGCACGGGCCGGGTCGTCCACGGCGTGGGCGAGCAGCGCGACCGGCGGGACCATCTCCTTGCGGGCCGCCAGGTCGACGATCCGGTCGGCCTCCGGCGGTCCCTCGACGAGCACCGCGTCCGGCCGCAGCTGCTCCAGGGCGGCGGCCACCGCCCGGGCCGAGCCCGGCCCGTGGTGGCGTACGCCGAGCAGCGTCACCTCTGCGCTCATCGCGCCCTCCCTCCTCGCTTGGTCGTTTCCCGGTGCACCGGCGGGGTCAGCGGTCGTTCTCGCGCGCGGCGCGGTAGAAGTCCTTCCAGCCGTCGCGCTCGCGGACGACGCCCTCGACGTACTCGCGCCAGACCGCCCGGTCGGCGACCGGGTCGCGGACCACCGCGCCCTGGATGCCGGCCGTGACGTCCCCGGCGCGCAGCACGCCGTCCCCGAAGTGGGCGGCCAGCGCCAGGCCGTTGGTGAGCACCGAGATCGCCTCGGCGGTGGAGAGGGTGCCGCTGGGCGTCTTGACCTTGGTGCGGCCGTCCGCGGTGAGGCCGGCCCGCAGCTCCCGGAAGACCGTCACGACCCGCCGGATCTCCTCGGCGCCGTCGGGCAGTTCGGGCAGGTCGAGGGAGCGGCCGAGCTGGTTGACCCGGCGGGTGACGATGTCGACCTCCTCCTCCAGCGAGCCCGGCAGCGGCAGGACGACGGTGTTGAACCGGCGGCGCAGCGCGCTGGAGAGCTCGTTGACGCCGCGGTCGCGGTCGTTGGCGGTGGCGATCAGGTTGAAGCCGCGCACGGCCTGGGTCTCGGAGCCCAGCTCCGGCACCGGCAGGGTCTTCTCGGAGAGGACGGTGATCAGGCTGTCCTGGACGTCGGCGGGGATGCGGGTCAGCTCCTCGACCCGGGCGATCTTCCCGTCGGCCATCGCCCGCATCACCGGCGAGGGCACCAGGGCGTCCCGGCTGGGCCCGTGGGCCAGCAGCTGGGCGTAGTTCCAGCCGTAGCGGACGGCCTCCTCGGGGGTGCCCGCGGTGCCCTGGACCAGCAGGGTGGAGTCGCCGCTGATCGCGGCGGCGAGGTGCTCGGAGACCCAGGTCTTGGCGGTGCCCGGCACCCCGAGCAGCAGCAGGGCGCGGTCGGTGGCCAGCGTGGTGACGGCGACCTCGACGATCCGGCGCGGGCCGACGTACTTGGGCGTGACGACGGTGCCGTCGGGCAGGTCGCCGCCGAGCAGGTAGGTGGCGACGGCCCACGGCGAGAGCTTCCAGCGCTCGGGGCGGGGCCGGTCGTCCTGGGCGGCCAGGGCGGCCAGTTCGTCGGCGAACGCGTCCTCGGCGTGCCGGCGCAGTACCTCGGTCATGGGGCTCCTTCGGGTCGGCCGCCGGGGACCCGGGCGGGCACACGCGTGGCGGGCGGCGGGGTGATCGGTGGGAGCATCGGCGCAGATGTCGGCAGGCCGGCCGGGCGGTCGGGCGCCGCCCCCGGTCGGCCCTGTCCGGCCGGCTGCGGAACCCACCATGCACCGCACCACTGACAGTCCTGACCGCAGATCAGTTCGAGCCGCCGGCGGGCCGGACGGAGGCCGGACGGAGTGTCAGTGGCGCCCCCTACCGTCGTGGGCATGGAGGAACGCTGGAGCACCGAACACGTCCTGTCCCTCGCACCCGACGCCGCCTCGCAGAAGGCGGCGGGCAAGCTCTCCGCCCCCGCACCGTGGTCGGACGCCGGCACCGACGGCACCGCCCTGTGGGGCGCCTGCAAGGGCAGCGGCAGCACCCCCTACCGGACGGTCGTCGAGCTCGCCGACCCGGCGTACTCGTGCACGTGCCCGAGCCGGAAGTTCCCCTGCAAGCACGCCCTGGGCCTGCTGCTGCTCTGGAGCGGCACGCCCGCCGCCGTCCCGGACGGCGCCGAGGCCCCGGACTGGGCGGCCGGCTGGATCGAGCAGCGCAGGGAGCGCGCCGAGCAGACCGCCGACCGGCACACCGCCCGGGCCGCCACCGCGGACCCGGCCGCCGCCCGCCGGCGGGCCGAGAAGCGCTCCGCCCGGGTCGCGGCCGGCGCCGAGGAGCTGCGGCTGCGGCTCGCCGACCGCATCCGCACCGGACTGGCCGACCCGGGCGGTGCGGGCCGCTGGGAGGAGGTCGCCGCCCGCATGGTCGACGCCCAGGCGCCGGGCCTGGCCGCCGGGGTCCGCGCGCTCGACTACGTCCCGCAGCCGGAGCTGCTGGAGGAGTACGCCCTGCTGCACCTGCTCGCCACCGCCGCCACCCGGGTGGACCGGCTGCCGGAGCCGCTCGCCGCGACCGTCCGCACCCGGGTCGGCTACACCACCGAGACCTCCGAGCTGCTGGCCGGCCCGACCGTGCGCGACCGCTGGCAGGTCCTCGGCAGCCGGGACACCTCGGACGACCGGCTGACCACCCGTCGGCTGTGGCTGCGCGGCGCCAAGACCGGCCGCCCGGCCCTGCTGCTCGCCTTCGGCCGCCCCGGGCAGGCGCCCGACCTGGCGCTGCCCACCGGCCAGGTGCTGGAGGCCGAGCTGGCCTTCCACCCGGGCGCCCGCCCGCTGCGGGCCGTGCTCGGCACCCGGCACGGCGCGCCCGCCGCCGGACCCGCCGAGCCGCCCGCCGGCCTGTCCCCGGCCGAGGCCGCCGCCGGGTACGGCGAGGCCGTCGCGGACGACCCGTGGCTGGCGGACTGGCCGACGGTGCTCGCCGAGGTGGTCCCGGTGCTCGGCCCGGACGGCTGGCGGCTCACCGACGGCCGGCACGCCGTACCGGTCCGCCGGGGCACCCCGGAGGCCGCGCTCTGGCGGCTCGCCGCCGTCTCCACCGGCCGTCCGCTGACCGTCTTCGGCGAGTACGGCCACCGCGGCTTCGCGCCGGTCACCGCCTGGGGCGCCGACCACCGCCCGATCGGGCTGAGCGGCTGAGCCCGCCGCCCGCCGACCCCGCCGCCCGTCCACCCGCAGGAGCCACCGTGCAGACCACCACCGCCCAGGCCGACCCGTGGGAGGCCCTCCGGACCACCGCCCTGCTCGGCACCGACCGCAGGCCGCTGCCGGAGCCCGCCGGCTCGCCCGCGCAGCTGGCCGCCGCCGCGGCCGTCGACCGCTCCGACCCGGCCACCGCCCTGCTGGAGCTGGCCGCGCTGGCCACCGTCCGCCGCCGGGCCGGCGCCCGGCCCGACCCGGCCGGCGGACCGCCGGACCCGCCCGCCGCCGAGGACCTCCGGCCGGAGCTCCCGCCCGCCGCCGCCCGCCGGCTCTCCGTGCTGCTCGGCGGCCGGTCCGGGGCCGGCGCCGGCACCCTCGCCAACCTCCCCGAGCTGCTGCCGCAGTGGCTCGCCGCCGCCCGCGGGCACGGCTACCGCCCGCCCGCGGCGCTCGTCCCCGGCCTGCTCGACGGCGCCCGCGCCCGCAGCGAGCTGCGCGCCGACACCGTCGCCCTGGCCGGCCCGCTCGGCCGCTGGCTCGCCGAACGGAACCCGGACTGGCGGTTCGTGCTGCGCACCGCCGACGCCGGGCCCGCGGAGCCCGGCGGGGCGGCCGACGAGGGGGACCGGCTCTGGCACGAGGGCCTGTTCGCCGAGCGGGTCACCCGGCTGACCCGGCTGCGCCGCAGCGATCCGGCCGCCGGGCTCGACCTGCTCCGCTCCACCTGGGCCACCGAGCGCGCCGAGGACCGCCTGCTCTTCCTGGACGCCCTGCAGGACGGCCTCTCCGCCGCGGACGAGCCGTTCCTGGAGGCCGCCTTGGCCGACCGCAGCAAGAACGTCCGCGCCACCGCCGCCGAACTGCTCTCCACCCTGCCCGGCTCCGCGCTCGCCGCCCGGATGGCCGAGCGTGCGCTGGCGGCCGTCCGGCTCTCCGAGCGCGGTACGCACCTGCTGGTCACCCCGCCCCAGGAGTGCGACGCCGCGATGCAGCGCGACGGCATACCCGTCAAGTCGCCCACCGGCCGCGGCGAACGGGCCTGGTGGTTCGGCGAGATCGTGGCCGCGGCCCCGCTGCACACCTGGCGGGAGCGGACCGGGCTGGCCCCCGAGGAGCTGCTGCGGCTGCGGGTCGGCGACTCCGTCGACGAGACCAGCAGCAGTTGGGCGGACGACCTGCGGGAGGCCTGGGCGCGCGCCGCCGTCCGCCAGCACGACGCCGGGTGGGCGCGGGCCCTGCTCGGCCCGGCGCCCCGCCCGGGGCGCGCTCCGCGCGGCGGCCGGGCGCGGGCGGCCGGACCGCCCGCCAAGCTGCTGTCGGTCCTGCCCGCCGAGGAGCGGGCCGCCTGGACGGCGGCGTTCATCGGCGCGTACGGCCTGGGCGAGGCGTTCCAGTTGCTGGGGGCCTGCGCCGCGCCGTGGAACCCGCCGCTGTCGACGGCCGTGGTCGCGGCACTGGAGCGGGCGGCCGCCTCGGGGGCGTACCCGTGGAGCCACAGCGGGGTGCTGGGGATGACCGAGCGGGCGCTCGCCCCCGGTACCGCGCCCGCCGTGGAGGCGCTGGCCGCCGCGACCGCGCCGGAGACCGCCTGGTCGGAGACCTTCGCCCGGCTGGCCGGCACCCTGCGCTTCCGGGAGGCGATGCTCGCCGAACTGGCCGGCTGACCGGACGGGGCCGACCGGGGCGGCTGCCCCGGCCGGCCCCGCCGTGTCGTACGGGAACCCGGCTCAGCTCGCCGCGCGCAGGTTGGCCTCGACCCAGGCCACCACGTCCCGGGTCGGCGTGCCGGGGGTGAAGATGTCCGCGACGCCGAGCGCCTTCAGCTCGGCGATGTCCGCCTCCGGGATGATCCCGCCGCAGAAGACCTTGATGTCCTCCGCGTCGCGCTCCTTCAGCAGCTCGATCACCCGGGCGCAGAGGGTCATGTGGGCGCCGGAGAGGATCGACAGGCCGATGCCGTCCGCGTCCTCCTGGATGGCGGTGTCGACGACCTGCTCGGGCGTCTGGTGCAGGCCGGTGTAGATGACCTCCATGCCCGCGTCGCGCAGGGCGCGGGCGATCACCTTGGCGCCGCGGTCGTGACCGTCCAGCCCCGGCTTGGCGACCACCACGCGGATCGGCCCTGAAACACCCATCACTGCCTCCTGGACCTCGTCGTCCACCACCCCACCGGAGCTCGTCGGCACCGGGCGCGGTTAACCAGCAATAACAACCTGAGGGGAGGGTAGCGCCACCCGGCCGGATCGGCCGTTCCCCCCGTCAAGAGGAGGGGAAAATCACAGCTCCCGCACGGTTCCTACCCTTCCTGCGGCGTGCCGGACCACCCGGACGGGTGCAATCCCGGCCACTGAGCGTCCGTCAGGCCTCTTGACATCCGGACTTTTGTCCGGATGCGGCCAAGGCGGCTACAGTCTCGGCTGTTTTCCCCTCGCCCGACGATGTGCCCGAGGTCCACCGAGGAGGCAGCCCCCCAATGGCTCCCGACGCAGCAGCCGGCCGCCCGACCCGCGCGGAGCTGCGCATCGCCGCCCGCGAGCAGTCGCGCGCCCAGCGGCGGGGCGCGGCCAAGGCCGCCACCCGCACGGCCCTGCTGCGCGTGGCGCTGCCGTCGGTGGCGGCGATGGGCGTGTGCGCCGCCGCCGCGGTGACCGTGCAGGGCGAGGCCGACCAGCGGGCCGCGCAGGCCGCCGCCGCCCGGCTGCCGGAGCAGCCGACCGCCGCCGAGGCGCCGGACGCGGTCGCCCAGGCGTCCGCGCAGCAGGCCGTCCTGCAGGGTGCCGCCGAGCAGGCCTCCCGCAGTGACGCCCGCCCCGCCCTGGCGGGTGCCGAGGCCGCCCCCGAGGAGGCCCCCGCCCCGGCCGCGGAGAGCGCGAAGCCGCCGGAGCGCCCCAAGGCGTCGCTGCCGGTCGCGGAGCGCGGGGTGGGCCAGACGTACGGCGCCCGCGGCACCCACTGGGCGGCCCGCCACACCGGCATCGACTTCCCGGTGGACGGCGGCACCGAGGTGCTCGCGGTCACCGACGGCACCATCCGCACGCAGTGGAACGCGTCGTACGGCTACATGTCGATACTGAAGATGGCGGACGGCACCGAGGCCTGGTACTGCCACCTGCGCTCGTACAAGATCCGCAAGGGCACGGTGAAGGCGGGCGACGTGATCGCCTTCGTCGGCAGCAGCGGCAACAGCACCGGGCCGCACCTGCACTTCGAGATCCGCCCGGGCGACGGCGGCGCGCCGATCGACCCGCTGCCCTGGCTGATCGCCCAGGGCGTCGACCCGCGCTGACCGCGCCCCGCCCCCGCGCGGAGGCCGCACCGGGACCACGACGGCCCGGTACGGCCCCGCGCCGTCAGAGCTTCTCGACCGGCGCGTAGCGCAGCAGCAGCTGCTTGCGCCCCTCCGAACCGAAGTCCACCGTCGCCTGCGCCTTGTCGCCGACGCCGGTGGTGGCGACCACCGTGCCCAGCCCGAAGGTGTCGTGGGTGACCCGGTCGCCGACGGCCAGCCCGACGACCTCCCGCTCGACCGTGCGCCGCGCCGACTGGCCCCAGCCGGCCTTCGGCGAGGCCGTCGCCCCGCCGCGCGAGGCACCCCGGGCGGAGCCGCGCCCGCCCCCGAAGCCCGAACCGCCGAAGCCCGAACCGCCGGAGCCCCCGGAGCCGGACGAGAAGCCGCGCGAGGCCGGCACCGCCGCCGCCCCGGTCCGCTTCCACTCCACCAGCGTCTCCGGGATCTCCTCCAGGAAGCGCGAGGCCGGGTTGTACGACGGCTGGCCCCAAGCGCTGCGCAGCACCGAGCGGGTCAGGTAGAGCCGCTCCCGGGCCCGGGTGAGGCCGACGTACGCGAGTCGGCGCTCCTCCTCCAGCTCCTTGACCTGGTTGAGGGCCCGCATGTGCGGGAAGATGCCGTCCTCCATGCCGGTCAGGAAGACCACCGGGAACTCCAGGCCCTTGGCGGTGTGCAGGGTCATCATGGTGATGACGCCCTGCCCCTCCTCGTCCTCGTCCGGGATCTGGTCCGAGTCGGCGACCAGGGCCACCCGCTCCAGGAAGTCGGCGAGCGAGCCGACCGGCGGTGCGCCCTCCTCCCCGGCGTCGGGGCGCTCGCCCGGGTCCTGCTCGTACTCCAGGGCGACCGAGGCGAGCTCCTGGAGGTTCTCCACCCGGGTCTCGTCCTGCGGGTCGGTGGAGGACTGCAGCTCGGCGAGGTACCCGGTCTCCTCCAGCACCGCCTCCAGCACCGCCGCCGGCCCGGCGCCGGACTCGACGACCTGGCGCAGCCCGGCCAGCAGCGCGTTGAACTTCTTCACCGCGTTCGCCGAGCGGGCCGCCATCCCGTACGCCTCGTCGACCCGCTGCAGCGCCTGGGCGAAGGAGATCCGCTCGCGCGAGGCCAGCGCGTCGATCATCGCCTCGGCGCGCTCGCCGATGCCGCGCTTGGGCACGTTGAGGATCCGGCGCAGCGGGACGGTGTCCTCCGGGTTGGAGAGCACCCGCAGGTACGCCAGGACGTCCTTGACCTCCTTGCGCTCGTAGAAGCGCACCCCGCCGACCACCTTGTAGGGCAGACCGACGCGGATGAACACCTCCTCGAAGACGCGGGACTGGGCGTTGGTGCGGTAGAAGATCGCCACGTCGCCGGGCTTGGCGGAGCCGGCGTCGGTGAGCCGGTCGATCTCGTCGGCGATGAACTGGGCCTCGCCGTGCTCGTCGTCCGCGACGTAGCCGACGACCTTCTCGCCGTGGTCGCCGGCCGTCCAGAGCTTCTTGTCGCGCCGGTTGGCGTTGCGCTCGATGACGGCGTTGGCGGCGCTCAGGATGGTCTGGGTGGAGCGGTAGTTCTGCTCCAGCAGGATGGTGCGCGCGTTCGGGTAGTCCTCCTCGAACTGGAGGATGTTGCGGATGGTCGCGCCGCGGAAGGCGTAGATCGACTGGTCCGCGTCACCGACGACGCACAGCTCGGCGGGCGGGATCTCGGCGAGCCGGCCGGCCGCGGGGTCGACCGGGTCGCCGTCGACGGTGCGCCGGGGGGCGGCGGCGACGGAGCCGCCGCTGAGCTCGCGGACCAGCATGTACTGGGCGTGGTTGGTGTCCTGGTACTCGTCGACCAGGATGTGCCGGAAGCGGCGGCGGTAGTGCTCGGCGACGTCCGGGAAGGCCTGCAGCAGGTTGACCGTCGTCATGATGATGTCGTCGAAGTCGAGGGCGTTGGCCTCGCGCAGCCGCCGCTGGTAGAGGAAGTACGCCTCGGCGAGCTTCTTCTCCATCGGGTTGGCGGCCTGGTCGGCGTAGGTCTCCTCGTCGATCAGTTCGTTCTTGAGGTTGCTGACCTTCGCGGTGAAGGACTTCGGCGGGAACTGCTTGGGGTCCAGGTCGAGGTCCCGGCAGACCAGGGACATCAGCCGCTGGGAGTCCGCCGAGTCGTAGATCGAGAAGCTGGACGTGAAGCCGAGCAGCTTGGACTCGCGGCGCAGGATCCGCACGCAGGCGCTGTGGAAGGTGGAGACCCACATCGCCCGGGCGCGCGGCCCGACCAGCTGCTCGACGCGCTCGCGCATCTCGCCGGCCGCCTTGTTGGTGAAGGTGATCGCCAGGATCTCGCCGGACTGCACGCCGCGGGCGCCGAGCAGGTGGGCGATCCGGTGGGTGAGCACCCGGGTCTTGCCGGAGCCGGCGCCGGCCACGATCAGCAGCGGCGAGCCGGCGTGCAGCACGGCCTCGCGCTGCGGGTCGTTCATGCCCTCCAGCAGCTGGGCCGGGTCCACCACCGTGCGGGCGGCGCCGTTGCGGTACCAGGCGTCGCGCTCGGCCTCGGCGGCGTGGTCGGTCGCGAAGAGGCCGTCGGGGATCGCCTCCTCGTACGCGTCGTACGGGACGTCGCCCTCGAACGGCGGCGGCTCCTCGTCGATCGGCGCGGCTGCGGGCTGCTGCTTCGACCCGGCGGCGGGCGCCTCGAAACCGGGGAGCGGGAGGTCGTCAAAGAGGCTACTCATGGCACATCGAGTCTATGGCCAGGCACCGACAAGCCCGCCCGGACCGACGAAAACCGGACCGGGCGGGCCGACGGGGCGCGGTGCGCCCGGGCGGGCGTCAGACCAGGCGGCGGGCGGTGGCCCAGCGGGTGAGTTCGTGCCGGTTGCTGAGCTGGAGCTTGCGCAGCACGGCCGAGACGTGGCTCTCCACCGTCTTCACCGAGATGAACAGCTGCTTGGCGATCTCCTTGTACGCGTAGCCGCGCGCGATCAGCCGCAGCACCTCGCGCTCGCGCTGGGTGAGGCGGTCGAGGTCCTCGTCTACCGGCGGGGTGTCGGTGGCGGCGAAGGCGTCCAGCACGAAGCCGGCCAGCCGCGGCGAGAACACCGCGTCGCCGTCGGCGATCCGGAAGACCGCGTCGACCAGGTCGGTGCCGGTGATGGTCTTGGTGACGTAGCCGCGCGCGCCGCCCCGGATGACGCCGATGACGTCCTCGGCGGCGTCCGAGACGGACAGCGCGAGGAAGCGCACGCCGCCGGGGTCGCCCATCAGCCCGGCCGAGCGGCGCAGCACCTCGACCCCGCCGCCGCCGGGCAGGTGGACGTCGAGCAGCACCACGTCGGGCCTGGTCTCGGCGACCACCCGGACCGCGGAGTCGACGTCGTCCGCCTCGCCCACCACGTCGATGCCGGTCGCCTCGGTGCGCCCGATCTCGGCCCGTACCCCCGTGCGGAACATCCGGTGGTCGTCCACCAGCACGACCCGCGCGGTCCTCTGCGGGGCTGCGTCAGTCATCCGATCTCTCCATCTCCAGCTCGACCTCGGTGCCGCTGCCCGGCGCGGGCCGCACCCGTGCGGTGCCGCCGTTGCGCTTCATCCGGCCGATGATCGACTCGCGGACACCCATCCGGTCCTCGGGCACCGTGTCGGGGTCGAAGCCGGGGCCGTGGTCGCGGACGAACACCGACACCGTCCTCCCCTCGACCTCGGCGTAGACCTGGACCGGTCCCCCGCCACCGTACTTGGCCGCGTTGACCATCGCCTCCCTCGCGGCCTGCATCTGGGCCGCGATCCGCTCGTCCATCGGGCAGTCGCCGACGACGACCAGTTCGACGGGCACCCCGTGGCGGTCCTCGACCTCGGCGACGACCTCGCGCAGGCGCTCCGCCATGGTGTCCGGGGCGGCCTCGGCGGCGGCCTCCGGGCGGTAGAGCCAGAGCCGCAGTTCGCGCTCCTGGGCGCGGGCGAGGCGCAGCACCTCCTTGGGGTCCTCGGCCCGCCGCTGGATGAGGGTGAGGGTGTGCAGCACCGAGTCGTGGACGTGCGCGGCGATCTCGGCCCGCTCCTGGGCGCGGATGCGGGCGGTGCGCTCGGCGCCGAGGTCCTGCCACATGCGCAGCGCGTACGGGCCGACCAGGACGAGGACGCCGGCCAGCACCGCGAGCGAGGCCTCGATGACGGAGGTGATGGTGGAGCCGTTGCCCTGCATGGCGAGGAAGGCGATGGTGCCGGCGACGACCAGCAGCACGCCGGCGCCGACCCGGGTGTAGGCGCCGCGCCGCTTCTCGCCCTCCTCCAGGCCGAACCAGCGCTGCCAGCGGGAGTCGTCGGCCTGCCGCCAGACCAGCGCGACGCCGACGCCGACGGCGAGCAGCGGCCAGGTGTACGGGCTGGCGCTCTGCACGCCGAGCGCGCTGAGCAGCGCGATCAGGCCGATCACCAGCACGACCAGGGCCGCGAGTTGGCCCAGGCCCCCGGGGGCGCCGGCCTCGGCGCGGGCGGGTCCGTCCTTCTCCCCGGCCGCCGCCCCGGCGTGGGCCGGCTCGCCCTGGAAGGTCTGCTGGAGCAGTTCGCGCAGCCGTCCGAGCCGGCCGCGCCGGGCCTTGCTCAGTTGGGCCCCGGCGTCGGCGGCCTGCCAGGAACCGGCCGGGACGAAGGCGCCGTTGACGTAGACCCAGTGCGCGCCGCCGCGCTGCGCGGGCTCGCCGATGCCGATCGGCACCACGAACCAGAACGCGGCGTAGAGCAGCACGCCGATGCCGTTGGCGAAGAAGAGCACGACGAAGGCGATCCGCACCCAGGCGACCGACAGTCCGAGGTGCACCGCGAGGCCGTGGGCGACACCGCCGAGCATCCGGCCCTGCGGGCTGCGGTAGAGCCGGCGGTAGGGCGGTCGGCCGTCGGCGGGCGCCGTCGGGTCGCTGCCCGCCGCCGACGGGGTGTCGGGGGCGAGGGGACGGGGATCGGTACCGGGGGCTGCCACGCCACCGATGGTTCCACGCGGGCGGGGGCGGGCGCATCAGGGTGGGGCCCTGAGCGCTCTCAGGGACAAGTCAGGGTCCGGGCAGGGCCGCTGCCGGTTGGGTGGAGGGTCGGCAGCCACCAGGATGGGGGCATGACCGAAGACCACCGTGTGGAGGAGGCCGGGCCCGCGGCCCCGCCGGAGCCGGAACGCCCGCCGCTGACCCGGACCGAGCGCCACCGCGTGGTGGCCGGGGTCTGCGGCGGTCTGGGCCGGCACCTGGACATCGACCCGGTCGTCTTCCGGGTGGTGACGGCCGTGCTCTGCCTCTCCGGCGGTCTGGGCCTGTTCCTGTACGGGCTGGCCTGGCTGATCGTCCCGACCGATCCGGCCGCGGAGGGCCGGGGCGCGGGGGGCCGCACCGAGCTCCAGCGGGTGCTGACCGGCCGGGTCGACGGCCAGTCCGTCGGCGCGGTGCTGCTGACGGTCATCGGCACCGGCGTCTTCTTCTCCTCGATGGGCAACGGCGGCCAGCTGTTCCCGGTGCTGCTGCTCGGCGCGCTGGTCTTCCACGCGGTGCGGCACGACCCGGAGCGCCGGCGCCGGCGGATCCACGGCCGGCAGTGGCGCCGGCGCGGCGGTCCGTACGACCGCTGGTTCCCGGAGCCGGAGCAGGGCCCGTACCCGCCGCCGGACGCGCCGGGCGGTCACCCGGCGGACTGGGCCGGCGGGGAGGCGGAGCGCGAGCGGCACGCCCGGGAGCGGGCGGCCGGCACCGTCCCGGCGGACACCCCGCACGCGGGCCCGACCGGCTACCTCTGGGACCCGCGGCACCCGGAGCGCAACCCGTACGCTCCGGCGGGCGGCGCGACGCCGCCCCCGGGGAGCCCCGGGAGCGCGGCGCAGCCGTGGTGGCAGCGCAGCGACCTGCCGGAGGGCGATCCGCTGCGCAAGAGCGAGCCGGCCGGGCCGCGGCGGGCGCCGGCCCCGGTGAGGGTCCACCGGCACCGGCACTCCTTCCTCGGCGTGCTGGGCCTGGCGCTGGCGGTCGGCGCGGCCTGCCTGGTCTGGTCGCTGTCCTCCCGTCAGCCGACCGAGCCGGTGGTGACCACGGTGCTGGCGACGGCGCTGCTGGGCGTCGGGCTGACCGTGCTGGTCGGTGCGCGCTTCGGCCGGGCCCGCGGGCTGACGGTGGTCGCGCTGCTGCTGACGGTCTCGCTGGTGGTGGTCGGCAATTCGCCGGGGTCGGTGCAGAACGCCTTCGGCGAGCGGAGCTGGACGGTGACCTCGGCGCAGTCGCTGGAGGGCAAGTACACGCTCGGCCTCGGCGAGGGCACCCTCGACCTGACCGGCCTGGACCCGGCCGGCGGGACGCTGCACAGCGAGGCGGAGGTCGGGGTCGGCGAGCTGAACGTCCTGCTGCCCTCCGACGTCACGGTCGAACTGACCGTCCGCAACCTGCTGGGGGACGTCAAGGTGGAGGGGCAGGACGCCAACAGCGGGCACGTGAGCCGCACCTTCCGGCTCGACCCGCTGAACGGTCAGGCATCCAAGGGCACGCTCGACCTCAGGCTGACGGTCGGGCTCGGGGAGATCAAGGTGGTCCAGCAGTGAGGAAGCACCGGCTCGATCCGTTCTCGTTGATCACGGGAGCGCTGTTCACCGTCATCGCGGTGCTGTACCTGGTGGCCGCGCAGAACGACCTGTCGGTCAACGGCCGCATCGTGCTGCCGGTGACCTTCATCGTGCTGGGCGTCGCCGGCCTCGCCGGGGCGGTCGCCGCGGTGGCCCGCCGGGGCCGCCCGGAGGGGCGCGAGTAGGCCGCGGGGGCCCCGGGGAGGGTCCGGGCCCGGTCCGGCGGTGCCGGGCCGGGCTCAGGTCTGCAGCGGGCCGAGGTTCAGCCGGTCGCCGTCCTTGGTCACGGTGTACCTGGGCAGCGGTTTGGTGGCCGGGCCGGTGATCACCGCGCCGGTGGCGGCGTCGAACCGGGAGCCGTGGCAGGGGCAGTAGAGCTGCCCGTTCTTCGGGGCGTCCACCGCGCAGCCGGAGTGGGTGCAGACCGCGGAGAAGGCGCAGTACTCACCGGCCCTGGGCTGGACGACGTGGACGGCGTCGCCGCTGACCGGGTCCTTGACCTGGGCGGAGCCGCCGACCGGGACCTGCGCGGCGGGCACCGAGACGGCCGGGGTCTGCGAGTCGGGGGCGGCGGCCGGGCGGGCGGCGGGCCTGTCGCGGCCGAAGGTGGCCGTGAGCGAACCGGTGAGCAGGCCGGCGCCGCCGATCGCGACGGCCGCGATGCCGCCGTCCACCAGCGCCCGGCGCTCGACCTGGTGCCCGCCGAGGCCGCGGGCGCGGTCCCGCCGGGCCCGGCGGGCGAGGTAGCCGTCCAGCGAGAGGTACGGCGTGCCGGCCAGGATCAGCGGGGTCCAGGTCATCAGGTACGCGAGGTCGTTGCCGAGGTAGTACGGCTCGACGGTCCAGCTGACGGTCAGCCAGAGGCTGAGGCTGATCAGCGCGCCGCCGAGGGCCGCGACCCGGCCCCAGAGGCCGGCCAGGGTGCCCAGGCCGACCGCCAGCTCGCCGAAGGCGATGGCCAGGGCGAACGGGGTGGGGTGGTCCAGGGCGAAGCCGAGCAGGAAGGAGATCGGGCTGTTCGCCTCGGCCGCCTCGGTCTGCGAGACGAAGGAGGCGGCGTCGCCCGCGCCGGCCAGGTAGTGCGAGTCGGAGAGCTTGTCCAGGGACGCGTAGACGAAGGTGACGCCGAGGAAGATCCGCAGCGGCAGCAGTGCGAAGCGCGAGGCGGTCGCCTTGCGCCGGGCGGCCCGGGCGGACCGGTCGGTGGTGCCCGGGCCCGTGCCCGGTCCGGCCGCGTCCCTGCTGGCGTCCGACATGCCCCACACCTTCCCCTCGGCGGCCCGTCGCACTCTGACGGGTCCGGCACGCATTCTGCACGTTCGTGAGCGCTTTCGGTGGGAGGTCCCACCCGGCGGGCACCCCGCCACCGCGAACGGCCGCGCCGCCGTCCCCTCGTGCGGGGAACGACGGCGCGGCCGTTCAGTGCCGGTGTCGGCGCGGGATCACTCCCACTCGATGGTGCCCGGCGGCTTGCTGGTGACGTCCAGCACGACGCGGTTCACGTCGCGGACCTCGTTGGTGATCCGGGTGGAGATCTTCGCCAGCACCTCGTAGGGCAGGCGCGACCAGTCGGCGGTCATGGCGTCCTCGGAGGAGACCGGGCGCAGCACGATCGGGTGGCCGTAGGTGCGGCCGTCGCCCTGGACGCCGACGCTGCAGACGTCGGCGAGCAGCACGACCGGGCACTGCCAGATCTCGCGGTCGAGGCCGGCCAGGGTCAGCTCCTCGCGGGCGATGGCGTCGGCCTCGCGCAGCAGGTCCAGGCGCTCCTTGGTGACCTCGCCGACGATCCGGATGCCCAGGCCGGGGCCGGGGAACGGCTGGCGCTGGACGATCTCCTCCGGCAGGCCGAGCTCCTGGCCGACCATCCGGACCTCGTCCTTGAACAGCTTGCGCAGCGGCTCGACCAGCTGGAACTGCAGGTCCTCGGGCAGGCCGCCGACGTTGTGGTGGGACTTGATGTTGGCGGTGCCGGTGCCGCCGCCGGACTCCACCACGTCCGGGTACAGGGTGCCCTGGACCAGGAACTCCACGGACTCGCCGTGCTCGCCGGCCTCGGCCACGATCTCGGCCTGGGCCTGCTCGAAGACCCGGATGAACTCCCGGCCGATGATCTTGCGCTTCTCCTCCGGGTCGGAGACCCCGGCCAGCGCGTCCAGGAAGCGCTCCTGGGCGTCGACGACCTTCAGCTGCACGCCGGTGGCCGCGACGAAGTCCTTCTCGACCTGCTCGGTCTCGCCCTTGCGCATCAGGCCGTGGTCGACGTAGACGCAGGTGAGGCGCTCGCCGATGGCCTTGTTGACCAGGGCCGCCGCCACCGCGGAGTCCACGCCGCCGGAGAGGCCGCAGATGGCGCGCTTGTCGCCGACCTGGGCGCGGATCAGGGCGACCTGCTCGTCGACCACGTTGCCGGTGGTCCAGGTCGGGGCGATGCCGGCGCCGCGGTAGAGGAAGTGCTCCAGGATCTGCTGGCCGTGGTCCGAGTGCAGCACCTCGGGGTGGTACTGGACGCCGTAGAGGCGGGCCTCGTCGTTCTCGAAGGCGGCGACCGGCACGACCTCGGTGGAGGCAGTGACGGTGAAGCCCTCGGGAGCGGCGGAGCAGGCGTCGCCGTGCGACATCCACACCGAGTGCCGGGCCGGGACGCCCTCGAAGAGCGTGGAGCCGGTGCGGACCACGTTCAGCGGCGTGCGGCCGTACTCGCGGGCACCGGAGTTGTCGACGGTGCCGCCGAGGACCTTGGCCATCAGCTGGAAGCCGTAGCACATGCCGAAGACCGGGACCCCGGCCTCGAACAGCGCACGGTCGAGCTGCGGAGCGCCCTCCTCGTAGACCGACGAGGGACCGCCGGAGAGGATGATCGCCTTCGGGTTCTTGGCGAGCATCTCGGCGACCGGCATGGAGCTCGGCACGATCTCGCTGTAGACCCGCGCCTCACGCACCCGTCGGGCGATGAGCTGGGCGTACTGGGCACCGAAGTCGACCACCAGGACGGTGTCGGTCTCCGGTACGGACTGGACGGGAATAGCAGAGGACACGGACGGCCTTCCGGCAGCGGTGTGGGGAGGTGTCTGGTGACCGAGTCTACCGGGCTGTCCGGTTTCACTCGTCTGCCCGTCTCCGCCCCCGTGACCGCCCCGGCCGCCGGTTCGTTGCACCGGACGACCGTACGGCCGCGCCGCACCCTCCAGGTGCGACGGCTCCGCCCCGGCAGGGGCCCTTGCCGTACGGCGTGCAGGACCACGCGTGGAGCTCATCCCAGTCCACCGGCGCGCGTGGCGCCGCCGCGGTCCCGGCTCGGCCGGGCGCGGTGCGCCGTGGGACCGTGCGCGGGTGCTGCGGCCGGACAGCAGGGGACAGCGACCCCGGCCGCGACTGGACCAAGGAGGTGGGGCGGTCGGCGCCCGGGGACGCCCGGGGGCCGACCGCCGCACCCCGGCGCACACCCCTCACCGTCCCGCGCCGCTACGCGCGTCCCCGTGCGCACCGGCAGATCCACTACTCACCGTGATCATCACCCGGGGCCGCCCGCTGCTCCGGTACGGGCTCCCGGCAGCCGTCCGCGGGGGCGGGCACGCGGGCCGGTCCGAAAATGGACTGTGCCGAACTATGCCGAATCGGTTGCAGGGCACGGCCATCGTCCAGCACGATGCTGGGAGAGGGGGTTCCCCCGGCGGCCGTCGGCCACCGGCGGGAGCATGCTCCGCTGCCGCCGCGACCCATCGGTGGCAACGATTATCACCTCACGCTCCGTGAGCGTAGGCCCGGCGCCGCCTGCGCGCCGACCGCCGCCACCGCGTGCCCGCGCGCCGCACCACCGGCCACCCATGCCGGAGCCGCGCGCCCCACGAACCGACCGACGCGACGGCGCTCCTCCCCCGGCGCCGTCAACCCAGCACCGGCGCAGCCCTGACGCCGATGCTGAGCGACAAAGGGCCCCGTTCCCCCGCGGGGCCCTTTGCCCTGTCCGCCTCCGCCTGTCCGCCCGCCGTGCCGTGCCCGGCGGGCGCCGGTGTCAGGGCTGCTTGCGCCAGACGCTCGGGTCGACCGGGCCCTCACCGCCCGGCTCCCCCGACCCGCCCCCGGCGGGCCGGTCGGCGCTCCCGGGCGCCGCGGCCGACGGCTCCTCGTGCGAACCCAGCACCTCGCCCGCCACCGGGGCGGGCGGCACGGCGGCCGGCTCCGGCGGGGCGCCCGGCGCCGGGGGTGCGGGAGGGGCGTACGGCGCGACCGGAGCGCCGGGGGCGTACCCCGCGACCTCGGCCGGACCGGCCGGGTACCCCTCGGTGCCGGAGCCGCCCGGCCCGCCCTGCGCCGGGACGGCGCCCTGCGGCAGCGCCGCCCACTCCGGTGCCGGGGCCGGACCGCGCAGCGACACCAGCACCGCGGGCACCGCCAGCGCGCCGACCGCCGCCCAGATCAGGTTCGCCAGCAGCTGGGTGCCGAACACCAGCCCCACCTCGCCCGCCTCGGTCCGCAGGCCCAGCCCCCGGTACTCCGGGATCTCGGCCGTCACCGCCGCGCCGGCCAGCGCCATCAGCAGGGTCAGCCCGAGCGCGTACACCGCCGCGAGCCGCAGCCGGTCGGCCGCGTCCAGCCGGCGCCGGTAGGCCGTCCACCCGAGGAACAGCGCCGCGGCCACGGCCAGCAGGCCCGCCCAGCGCCAGTCGCCCGAGGCGCCCTGGAGGTCGAAGAACGACGCCTCCATCCAGTCGTCCTGCTCCTTCAGCCGACTGCCGCCGCTCTGCGCGCGGACGGTCGCGCCCGCGCCGAAGCCGAGCAGCAGCAGGCCGAGGTTGGGCAGGAAGGCGAGCGAGGTGCCGGTGGCGTAGCCCTCGTCCTGCACCGCGACCACCACGAACGCCGCCGTCGCCGCGACGCCGACCGACACCGCGATCGCCCGGCCGGCCACCAGCGCGGCCACCGCCCAGCCGCGGACGGCCCGGCTGCGCCAGGCGGCCCAGCGCAGTGCGTCGGTGCCGTACACCAGGAAGGCGAGCAGTCCGGCGAGCAGCAGGGTCCAGCCGACCGCCTGCGCCCAGCCGGCCCCGACCTCGATCCCGTAGTCGCGGGAGCCGTAGCCGTAGTCGTCGGCGTAGTCCCAGCCGCTCGGGGTCCGCCCGCGGCGGCGCGGCTCCGGGCGCCAGGTGGTGCCGCCGACCAGGCCGAGCACCAGCGTCACGGCCGCTGCGACCAGCGCGACCCGGGCCGCCTCGGCGAAGGCCTGGACCCGGGTCAGCTGGGCCCCGGTGCGCTGCTGGAGCCGGCGCACCCCGCTGCGCAGCCCCAGCCAGAGCGCCACCAGCCAGCACGCGGTGACGGTCAGCGGCAGCACCCTTGCGACGTAGCCGAGCTCCTCCTGGCCGCGGGAGCCGGAGAGCATGCCGATGGACGCCTCGAACGGCGCACCCAGCGCGGTCAGGGCCGCCGCCAGGCCGGCCCCCAGCCGGTCGCCGTACGACGGGCCCTCCTGGCCGCCGCCCGGGAAGTCGTAGCCGTCCGGGATCGCGGCGAGCATCGCGGCGATCAGCAGCACCGCGGTCGGGGCGATCAGCGCGGTCAGCGCCGGCCGCCAGTCGCCGGAGAGCCAGCGGACCACCGCCGGCTGCGCGGCCGCCGGGTGGTACGGCGTTCCGCTCCCCCAACTGCCCACCGTCGGAGCGGCGGTGGGCGGCGGCGCGGACGGCGGGGCGTACGGCGGCGGGGTCGCGCCGGGGGCCGCCGCGGGCGGGGGCGGGACCGCGCCCGGGGCCGCCGCAGGTGGGGGCGGGGTCTGCGGCCGGCCGCAGGAGGCGCAGTAGGCCGCCCCCTCCGCCGAAGCCGCCCCGCACGTCGTACACATGGCCATCTGCTGCGTTCCCCCCGTCGGAGCGAGCCCTGGTCCCCCCAGGGAGCCCCTTTCTCCCACCGGCCGCCACGGCTGTCAACCGAGGTGGACGCCGTGCGCGCCGGGGGAGTTGGGTCGGGCCGCGCCCGACGGCTCCCGGGGGTGGGCGGTCAGCCGGTCGTCCGCCGCTTCGGCACCTCGGGGACGGCCAGCAACGGCAGCCGCAGCGCGCCGAAGGCGTCGGCGGGCACCGCGGGCGCCTTGGGCGCGACCGGGGCGACCCGGCGGTAGGCCTCGCCGGGGGCCGGACGGCCGTCCTCCTCGCCCTTGTTGGGCCACATCGACATCGCCCGCTCGGCCTGCGCGGTGATCGTCAGGGACGGGTTGACCCCCAGGTTGGCGGAGATCGCCGAACCGTCGACGACGCTGATCCCCGGGTGCCCGTAGAGCCGGTGGTACGGGTCGACCACGCCGTGCTCCGGGGAGTCGCCGATCGGGCAGCCGCCGAGGAAGTGGGCCGTCATCGGGATGTCGAAGATCTCGCCGACGGTGCTGCCGGCGAAGCCGTTGATCTCCGCGGCCAGCGCCCGGGCACCCTCCTCGGCGGCCGGGATCCAGGTCGGGTTGGGCGCGCCGTGGCCCTGGCGGGAGGTCAGCTTGCCCTTGCCGGGGCCCTTCTTCTTCAGCGAGACGGTGATGGAGTTGTCCAGCGACTGCATCACCAGCCCGATGATGGTCTTCTCCGACCAGCGGTGCTGGTTCATCGACCGGGCGAAGGTCACCGGGTGGAGCGCCGCGGTGCCCAGGAAGCGCAGCCAGCGCGGGCCCCGGCCGCCGCCCTTCACCTGCATGATCGACAGCGCCCCCATGGCGTTGGAGCCCTTGCCGTACCGGACCGGCTCGATGTGGGTGTTGGCGTCGGGGTGGATCGAGGAGGTGATCGCCACCCCCTTGGTGAAGTCGACCCGGGAGCCGTAGCGCCGGTCGGTGGTCTGCGCCCCCACCAGCGCCTCCGAGTTGGTGCGGGTCAGCTCGCCGAGCCGGCCGGAGATCCGGGGCAGGTGGCCGCCGTCGCGCATCCGGTGCAGCAGGCTCTGGGTGCCGTAGGTGCCGGCCGCGACGACCACCCGGGCGGCGGTGATCGTCCGCGCCCCGGCCTTCACCCGGTCGGTGGTGGAGCGCGCGTTCGTGCGCCGGACGTCCACCGCGTAGCCGCCGCCCCACTCGCGGATCCGGGCGACGGTGGTCAGCGGGTGGATCTCGGCTCCGCCGCGCTCGGCCAGGTGCAGGTAGTTCTCGGTGAGCATGTTCTTGGCGCCGTGTCGGCAGCCGGTCATGCACTCCCCGCACTCGGTGCAGGCCCGCCGGCTCGGCCCCGCACCGCCGAAGTACGGGTCCGCCTGCTCGGCGCCGGGCTCGGCCCGGGCCGTCCCCCCGGCGTCCTCGCCGTCGCCGAAGAACACCCCGACCGGGGCCATGTGGAAGGCGTCGCCGACGCCCATCTGCTCGGCGGCGGCCTTGAGGTGGACGTCGGAGGGGGTGACGGTCGGGTTCAGCCGGACCCCGAGCATCCGCTGCGCCTGGTCGTAGAAGGGCGCCAACTCCTCCTGCCAGTCGGTGATGTGCTGCCACTGGCGGTCCTCGAAGAACGCCTTCGGCGGCACGTACAGGGTGTTGGCGTAGTTGAGCGAGCCGCCGCCCACCCCGGCGCCGGCCAGGATCAGCACATTGGCCAGCAGGTGGATCCGCTGGATGCCGTACAGGCCGAGCTGCGGCGCCCACAGGTAGTTCGCCAGGTCCCAGGAGTTCCGGGGCAGTTCGTCCCGCCCGAAGCGCCGGCCGGCCTCCAGGACGGCCACCCGGTAGCCCTTCTCGGTCAGCCGCAGGGCGGAGACCGCACCGCCGAAGCCCGAGCCGACCACGACCACGTCGTAGTCGAAGCCGTCCGACCCGTCGGCCGCCGCGGCGTCGGACGCGGCGGAACGACCGCCGCCGGGAAGGCCGTTGGGGGAACCCGCCATGTGCCACTACTCCTCGGGAACGCGCTTCGGTGGATGGATGGACCCGGGACCACCGCCCCGGGCCGGGCGGTCACTTGAGCCGCAGGGCCTTCAGCGCCCGCAGCCCGCCGGTCATCAGCGCCGCGAACTGCTGGTCGTCCAGCCCGAACGAGGGCGCGATCGGCAGCACCCGCTGGCCGGCCACGGTCTGCGCCTCGGTGAAGCGCAGGATGCCCTCGGCGCCGTGCCGGCGGCCCAGGCCCGAGTCGCCCATGCCGCCCATCGGCGCGGCCACCGAGCCGTAGGCCGCCGCGTACGCCTCGTTGAGGTTCACCGTGCCGGTGCGCAGCCGGGCCGCGACCTCCCGTCCGCGCCGGCCGTCCCTGGTCCAGACGCTGGAGTTCAGGCCGTACGGCGTGGAGTTGGCGGCGCTGACCGCCTCGTCCTCGGTGTCGAAGCGGTAGACCGAGACGACCGGGCCGAAGGTCTCCTCGGTGCAGACCGCCATCTCCGGCGTGACGCCGTCCAGCACGGTCGGCTCGTAGAAGAACGGGCCGAGGTCCGGCCGGGGCCGGCCGCCGGTCAGCACGGTGGCCCCGGCCTTGACGGCCTCGTCGACGTGCCGGGTGACGGTGTCGAGCTGGCGGGTGGAGACCAGCGAGCCCATGTCGGCGCCGTACGCGAGGCCGCCGCCGAGCCGCAGCGCCCCGGCCCGCGCGACGAACTTCGCCAGGAACTCGTCGGCCACCGAGCGGTGCACCAGCAGCCGCTCGATCGAGATGCAGAGCTGCCCGGCCGAGGAGAAGCAGGCCCGGACGGCGCCGGCCGCGGCCTTGTCCAGGTCGGCGTCGGCGAGCACCAGCATGGCGTTCTTGCCGCCGAGTTCCAGCGAGGCGCCGACCAGCCGGGCCGCGGCGCGCTGGGCGATCTCCCGGCCGGTGCGGGTGGAGCCGGTGAACGACACGTAGTCGGCCCGCTCGACCACCTCGGGGCCGACCACCGGGCCGTCGCCGATGACGATCTGCCACAGGTCGGCCGGCAGTCCGGCCTCGATCAGCAGCTCGCGGGCCCAGAGCGCGGTCAGCGCGGTCTGCGTGTCGGGCTTGTTGACCACCGCGTTGCCGGCCGCGAAGGCGGGCAGCGCGTCGCCGACCGACAGCTCCAGCGGGTAGTTCCACGGCGAGATGTGCCCGATCACGCCCTTGGGCCGGCGGGACTCCACCGTCCGGGTCAGCACCGGCAGTGCACCGCCGCGCCGCCGGTCGCGCAGGTACGACTGCGCGGCGCGGCCGTAGTGCCGGGCGGCCATGGCGACCGCCAGCACCTCCTCGAAGGCGTGCAGCCGGGCCTTGCCGGTCTCCGCCTGGATCAGGTCGAGCACCTCCTCCTGCCGCTTGAGCAGCAGGTCGTGGAAGCGCAGCAGGACGGCGGCCCGGCGGCGCACCGGCAGCGCGGCCCAGGCGGGCTGGGCGCGGCGGGCGAGCTGGAAGGCGACCTCGACGTCGGCCGGCGCGGACTGCGGAAGGGCCGCCAGCGGCTCGCCGGTGAGCGGGGCGACGGTCTGCGCCAGGTCCGGTTCGCCGGTGGCGGTGATCCCGGCGGCCAGCCGGGCGACCAGCGACGGCGGGACGGCGGAGGCGATCGTGCGGGCGCCGCCGGGTGCCGACGGGTTGCCGGCTGCGGAGGGAGCGGCGTGCGCGGAGGGCGGGGCGTCTGCCGTGAGGTCCGTCATACGGCGCAGCCTAGGCGCTCGGCCGCCGGTTCGGTACCCGTCGGTAACAAGAATTGCCGCGCACCGCAGGGCGCCCGCGGCCCCCCCGGGGCCCGGGGGTCAGTGGGCCGGCTCCTCCGCGTCGGCCGACCGCCGGGTCGGCGTGAAGTGGTTGACCACGGTGGTGAAGCGCCGCTCGCCCTCCTGCCACTCCTTGCCCTGGTCGAGGCAGGACAGGTAGATGGCGTAGCTGGTGCCGTCCTCGTCGAGGAACTCCACCTCGACGGCGCGCCGGCGCCCGCCCTCCCTGGCCAGGTAGCTGAACTCCCACATCGCCGCGTCGCGCCCGTTGAACCTGGTCGCGACGAGCTTGTGCTGCCGGTACTCCTTCAGGCTCTTGACCAGGCTCGCCTCCATCTGCCGCAGGTGCTCCAGCGGCGGCACCGACTGGCCGACGGTGACGGCGAACTGCAGGTAGTGGGACTTCTTCGAGTCCTGGCTGTAGTAGATCTGGTTCGCCTCCGTGCTGCGCTCCCAGGGCGGCACGCCGTCCGGCAGCGGGAAGCGGAAGCCGGCCGGGTCGTCCACCCAGCGGTAGCCGTTCGGCGGCGGCCCGGCGCTGCCGGAGGCGACCGGGTCCGGGGCCCCGGTGGCGGTCGGCGCGGGGTCGGCGCCCGGCCCGCCGGGGCTCCGCAGCGACGTCACCGCGTACGTCCCGCCGGCCGCCAGGAGTGCGACCACCACGACGACCACCGCGAGCCGGACCAGGCCGCGGCGCCTGCGCGGGCCGCGCGCGGGCGTACGGGGCTGCTCCACCGGCGCGGTCGGGGCCTCGGGCACCGGGGCGTCCCCGGCGGCCTGAGCGCCCGCCTGAGCGGCCGTCACCGCCTCCGGGTCGTTCCGGGGCGCGGGCGGCTCCGGGGTGCGGTCCACCACCGGCACCGACTGCGTCGGGGTGCGCATCGACGGAACGCTCTTGAGGCCCAGCGTGTACCCGGCCGTCACCTCCTCCAGCATCCGGCCCGCCTCGTCGGCGCTCGGCCGCTCGGCCGGGTCCTTGGCCATCAGCGCGGCCAGCACCGGCCCCAGCGGCCCGGCCCGGCGCGGCTCCGGCAGCGGGTCGCCGACCACCGCGGCCAGCGTGGTCAGCGGCGAGGTCCGGCGGAACGGCGACTCGCCCTCCACCGCCGCGTACAGCGTCGCCCCGAGGCCCCACAGGTCCGAGGCGGGGCCGGGGCGCTCGCCCTGGGCGCGTTCGGGCGCCAGGTAGTCCGGGGAGCCGACCAGGTCGCCGGGGCGGGTCAGCTCCGCCGAGCCCTCGTAGGTGGCGATCCCGAAGTCCAGCAGCACCACCCGCCCGGTGCCGCGCTCCAGCAGCACGTTGGCCGGCTTCACGTCCCGGTGCAGCACCCCCAGCTGGTGGCCGCGGTGCAGTGCGGCGAGCACCTGGCGGCCGACCTCGGCGGCGGCCCGCGGCTGCAGGGTGCCGTCCTGGCTGATCACATCGGCCAGCGAGCGGCCGTCGACCAGCTCCATGACGATCCAGGGACGGCCGTCCTGCTCCAGCACGTCGTGGACGGTGATGACGCCGGGGTGCTTGATCCGGGCCGCCGCACTGGCCTCGCGCTTCATCCGCGCGTGCAGGATCTGCGCCTCCTCCTCGGGGAGGTGGCTGACGGTCAGCTCCTTGACGGCGACCTCGCGGTCCAGCATCCGGTCCCGCGCCCGCCAGACGGTTCCCATGCCGCCGCGGCCCAGCCGCTCGCCGAGTTCGTACCGTCCGGCGAGCAGCCGCTCCGCCTCGGCCGCCTCCGGCCGGTCCTGCACGCCCATCAGCGACCGCTCCCCCTCATCCACCTGCCGTCACCGCTGCGGAGGGCCGGTGCAGACCACTGTTCGAACAATCCCACGGCACACATTAAGCGTCCGGCCCCGGCCCGGGTAATCTCCCCCGGCCCCCGCGTGCCGTGCGCGCTCCCCGCCGGGCCCGTCAGCCCGCGAACAGCACCACCCCCGCCACCCCGAGGACCAGCAGCACGAACACCCCGGCCACCAGCAGCGGTCCGAGCAGCGCCGGGGGGATCCGGGGCGGGCGCACCGCCCGCGGAGCCGCGTCCGCGCTCCCCCGTTCGGCCGACCGCCCACCGCGCCGACCGCGCGGCGCCGGCACCACCGGTGCCTCCGGACGCACCGCCGGCAGCCGTCCGGCCGGATCGGCCGCGCCCGGCTCCGGCGCCCCGGCCAGCAGCGCCGCCAGCTCGGCGCGGACGGCCCCCGCCGTCGGCCGCAGCACCGGATCGGGCTGCAACAACCGCTCGGCCAGCGGGGCCAGCGGCCCGCAGACCGTCGAGGGCTCGCGCCGCCCGTCGCGCACCGCCGTGACCAGCACCGGCACGTCCTGCTCCGGGTACGGCGACCGGCCGGTCACCAGCCGCTGCAGCAGCACCCCGAGCGCCCAGCAGTCCCCGGCCGGTCCGCCGTCCAGCGGCCAGCGCTCCGCCACCGGGCCCACCAGCGACGCCCGGACGTCGTACCGGCGCCGCCCGCCGGGCCCGCCCAGCTCCTGCGCGAGGGCCTCCTCGGCGGTCCCCGGCAGCAGCCCGCCGAGCAGCGCGGCGCCGTCCTCGCAGACCAGGACGGACCGGGCGGTGACGTTCCCGTGCACCAGTCCGGCCCCGTGCAGCTCCCGCAGCGCGCCCGCCAGGTCGGCCGCCAACTCGGCGGCCCGGTAGGCGGGTATCGGCCCTTCGGCGAGCAGGTCGGCCAGCGGCACCCCGGCGGGCTGCTCCTCGACCGTCCACAGCACCTCGCCGTCGACGAAGGCGCCGACGCCCTGCAGCAGCCGCGGGTGCACCGGTGCGCCCGCGCCGACCGCGGCCACCCGCTGCACCAGGCGCTCCCCCAGCGCCGGCACCGGGTCCCGGGGGTCGGGGCCGTCCGCGAACAGGTCGTCGGAGACCAGCGCGGGCAGCTCCAGGCCGTGCAGCAGCACGGTGGCGCCGGTCCGTTCGTCCACGGCGTGCGCGCGCAGCGCCTCCGGACGGCCCGTCAGTCGGTAACGCCCCGCCAGCACCGGACCCGGGCCCGCTCGCATGCCTGTTCCTCTCGTCACGCCAAGCGTACGTGCCGTCCGCGGTTAGGCTCGATGGCATGGACTGGACCGAACTCATCGACACCGGCTTCGACCTGGTCGGCAATCACAACAGCGGTTCCCGCGCCGAGGCCGTGCGCACGGTCGAGGCGGGAATCCACCCGGACGAGCGCCCGATCGCCTCCACCGCGGGCCGCCACCCCGACCACTTCCGCAAGGGCGTGCTGGTGCTGACCACCCACCGGCTGCTCTTCCTCAAGGACGGCAAGCCCCCGGTGCCGGTTCCGCTGGCCGCCGTCACCGACGCGACGGTCAGCCGCAGCCGGATCAACGGCGAGGTGCTGCTGGTCGTGGCGCTGAGCGGCTCGCACCGCTTCGAGGACGTGGTGAAGGCCGAGCCCTTCGCCGAGCAGGTCCGGGCCGCCGCCGCGGACGCCCGCACCGCGCGCTCCGCGGCCCCCGCCGCTCCGGCCGCCGCCCCCACCGCCTCCACCGCCTCCACCGGGAACGACCTGCTGGACCAACTGGAGCGTTTGGCCGCCCTGCACGGTGCGGGCGCGCTCACCGACGAGGAGTTCTCCCGGGCCAAGCAGCGCCTGATCGGCTGAGCCCGGAGCCGTCGAGCCCCGGCGCCGTGGAGTCCCGGAGCCGTGGCCCCGGCCGGGGCTACGGCGCGGGGTGGAAGGTGTCGAACGCGGTCTGCCGGGCCTGCGCGTTGGCCGCGCTGCCCCAGTCCGCGTCCGGCATCGTCCAGTAGATCGCGTAGCCGTACTTGCCGGTGACGAAGCCCCGGTTGAGCGAGTGCTGGCGCGCGCCGCTGCCGAAGGTCCACTCCCAGTCCGCGGCGTTGGTCCACTCCCGGTACGCCACCGACTGCAGCGCCACCCGCTGGTAGTTGGTGACCGAGCCGCGCAGCCCGGGTTCGGACTCCTGCCAGTCGGCGAGGGCGCTCTCCCCCGGCTTGGTGGTCCACTCGACGACCAGGGTCACGCCGTTGCCCTTGAAGGTGCGGCGGATGTCGGTCGAGGAGGACGGCTGCAGCCAGTCCGGCAGGGCGATGGAGAAGCCCGACGAGTCCTTGTGCTCCCGGTACCCGGCCGGGAGGGCCGGACCCTGCGGCGGCGCCGCGGGCACCGTCGGCATGGTGGCGATGTCGGTCGGGGCGGCGCTCTGCCCGCCGGTCGGGGAGCCCGCGCCGGTGCCCTGGGTCGCCCCGCCGGTGCCGCCGCTGCCGCCGGCCGTGCCGCCGACGGACGCCGAGGCGCTCGCGGTCGGGCTGCCCGACGCCTCCGCGGACGGGCTCGGGGAGGCGCCGGTGGCGCTCGCGGAGACCGCGCCGGTCGCCCCGGTCGTCCCGCCGCCGCCCGGCGTGCCCGCGGAGCCGCGGAACGCCTGCACCACCGCGACCACCCCGGCGATCAGCAGCAGCACCAGGACCGCCGCGACCACCGCGAGCCGTCGGCGGCCCTTGCGCGGGTCGGCCCCGGCCGCCTGGGTGGCGCCGCGGTTCCACTCGCCGGTGACCGGGCGCAGCGGCCCGGTGTCGTCCGCCGGGGCGTCGGCCTGCTTCGGCTCGGCGCTCGGCTTCGGCTCGCCGGCCGGCTTCGGTTCGACGGCCGGCTTCGGTTCGGCGGTCTGCTCGCCGCCGGCCCGGCTGCCCACCCGGACGGTGCCCAGCAGCCCGGCCACCGGGCGGCGCGCCGCGTCCTCGGGCTCCGCCCGCTCGGCGGGCGTCGGGGCCGGCACCGCCTGCTCGGTGGTCGACTCGGCGCGCGTGGTGGACTCGGCGACGATCCGGCGCAGCATCGAGCGGGTCTGCGAGGCGTCCAGGCGCTTCGCCGGGTCCTTGTCCAGCAGGCCCTCGATCACCGGCGCCAGCGGGCCGGCGTTCGCCGGGGTGGTCAGCTCCTCGGTCATCACGGCCGTCAGGGTGGCCAGCGCCGAACCGCGGTCGTACGGCGGCCGGCCCTCGACCATCGCGTAGAGCGTGCCGCCGAGCGACCACAGGTCGGCGGGCGGGCCGGGCTTCTGGCCCCGCGCCCGCTCGGGCGATATGTACGAGGGCGCGCCGACGAGCATGCCGGTGGAGGTCACCGAGGCGTCGCCCTCGACGCTGGCGATGCCGAAGTCGGTGAGGACGACCCGGCCGTCCTCGCTGATCAGCACGTTGGAGGGCTTCACGTCGCGGTGCAGGATGCCGAGCGCGTGGGCGGCGCCGAGCACGCCGAGCA
The DNA here is from genome assembly GCF_053610105.1 of Kitasatospora sp. NPDC054939. Lineage (NCBI taxonomy): Bacteria > Bacillati > Actinomycetota > Actinomycetes > Kitasatosporales > Streptomycetaceae > Kitasatospora > Kitasatospora sp. NPDC054939. The sequence goes on from NZ_JBSGXP010000040.1 coordinate 55,058, forward strand.
CGTCCAGCGCGATCTCCGCGGCCCGAGCGGGCTCCAGCGGCCCGTCCTCCTTGACCACGTCGGCCAGCGAGCGGGACTCCACCAGCTCCATGACGATCCAGGGCCGGTCGTCCTCCTCGACCACGTCGAAGACGGTGACCGCCGAGCTGTGCCGGATCCGGGCGGTCGCCTTGGCCTCGCGCAGCGTGCGGGTGATCAGGCGGTGCCGCTCGTCCTCCTCGACGCTGGCGTTCATCCGCAGTTCCTTGACCGCGACGGTCCGGCCCAGCATCTCGTCCTCGGCCCGCCAGACGGTGCCCATTCCGCCGCGCCCGATTACCGCTTCCAGCCGGTAGCGTCCGGCCAGGAGGCGGCCGGTGGAGCCCTGCGCCTCGGTCATTCGGAACGTTCCCCCATGTGCTGACTGCGGTCGGGATGACGGCGTGTCGACCCGCCCCCGGGCCCGACCGCCAAGCCCCCATCATCCCCTGCCCCGGGGCCCCACGACCACCCGGCCCCCGCTGCCCGGCCCGACCGCCCGGTCGGGCAACGGCACTCCGTGCCCGACCTGTGATCGAAAACTCTGCCGCCCCGCCCGACACACTGCTAGCGTGCGGCAGCTGATTGTCTTTCCAGGGGGACCGAACCGCATGACCGCACCCGGGACGGGCGCTGACGACCGGTCCGGTCGGCGGCGCTCCAGGGGGTACTACCCGGCGCCGCACTACTCGGTGGCTCCGCCGCAGCCCGAGGCCCCCGAGGGCTATGCCGCCCCCGGGATGCCGGGCGCGCCGGGGGCCGGCCACGCGCCCGCCGCCCCGGCCCGGCACCGGGCCGCCCCCGCCCGCCGACGGACCGGGCTCGCCGTGGCGGCGGCGGTGGCCGCGATGCTGCTCGGCGCGTTCGCCCTGGCCGCCGCACCGGCCCGGACGGCCGGCACGGTGGGCTGGCTGGTGATCGCCCCGGCCGCGGCCGTCGCCTGGCCGCTCGGCCGGTTCGGCGGGCGCAGCGCCGTCCTGCCGCTGCTCGGCGCGGTGCTGGCCGCCGGTTCGCTCTTCCTCGCCCAGCTGCTCGGCCCGGAGCTGCACCCGCAGGACTTCCCGCACGGCGGCGGGCTGGACGGCTGGTGGCTGCAGCGGCGGCGGCTGGACCTCGCGTTCTACGGCATCGCCGCGGTCGGCGGCTTCCTGCTCACCCGGCGGACCCGGCCCGGCCAGTGAGCGGGCGGTGGACCGGCCGGTCGGACGGGCCGGTGAGCCGCCCCCGGCGGCCCCGCCCGCCGGTTCCCGCGCAGACGCCGGGGCCCCCGCCGTACCGGGTACGGCG